>NZ_JBFAXX010000074.1:0-36967 GCF_040680995.1 Kitasatospora sp. NPDC051914 | reverse complement strand
CGACCACGCCCGCCTCCGAGCGCCCGGCGAACGCGCCTTCGCCCAGCTGAAATCCTGGCGACTCCTACGACGGGCCCGATGCTCGACCAACCGCATCAGCCGAACCATCGCCGCCGTCCCCACCCTCCTGACCTGGGAAAACCCAGGATGAAAGAAGCTCATTGAGTGCCCGTTCGAACCAGCCGACTGCGGTACCGGTTCCAATGATGCTGGACCGTCCCTTCGAAACGAGGGTCGGCCTTGGGAGTGTGAGACTGACTGGGCATGTCGCAGTCCTGAGCTGAATCGGATTATCGGGTCGGCTCCGTGTCGGTCGATGCGAGCCCACCGGGCTGGCTCTGGCCCGAGCTTCCGCAGCTGTTGAACCACAGCGCTGAGCGCGGTTGGATCCCCTGGCTATCCGCCTGCAGGTGCGGCCGGGGGAAGCATCATCGCCTCGCTCCGCCCACAGGGCCCGGCCGAGCCAGATTGTCGGGCGTGGTCGAGGCTGCCGGGGTCGAGGTGGTGGCGGGCACGGGTGATCGCGACGTAGGCGAGGCGTGCTTCCGCGCGGGGGAGAGGGGCCGGTTGGCCGTCGGCGCCGGTCTCGGGTTGGGGGAAGTCGTCGCCGACGCGGACGGTGGACCATTCGCGGCCTTTGGCGCGGTGGGCGGTGGACACGGTGACGGCGGCGGCGTGTTCGGGGCCGAGGCTGGTGAGGAGGGTGAGGATGGTGTCGGGGCCGAGGTCGTCGACCAGGCGTACCCAGGGCTGCAGGTCGCGGCCTGCCGGGTCTTCGTGTGCGTAGTCGCGCAGGTCCTCCCAGGTCTTGAACAGGAACAGTTCGTGGTGGCCGGTGCCGCGTCCGGCTTTCAGGTCGCGGGCGGCCAGGGCGAGGGAGCGCAGTTCGGCGCCGCCGCCCGCGATCGCGACCCGCCGCCCCTTGGCGAGGTGGTGCATGGCATCGGTCAGGGCGCCGGCGTTGGTGCGGCACAGCACCGCCTCGCTGCGCTCCAGCGGACCGATGCGGGTGTCGGTGCCATCGTGGCCGGTCAGCCGCAGCGGTGCGTCCACCGCTTCCAGCACCGGTTGGCCTCCTCGGCGAGGGCGGGCCCGAAACGGAAGGACTGGGTGAGACACAGGCGGGTGCCGGGGGAGTGGGCCATGATGTCGCGGGCGCCGCGCCAGGCGTAGATCTGCTGGGCCAAGTCGCCGACCAGGACGAGCTGGGTGTGGCCGCGCTGGGCATGGATGACGGATTCGAGGACGGGGTTGGTGTCCTGGGCCTCGTCGAGGAGCACGTAGTCGCCGGGCAGCCGGGGCCGGCTCAGCTGCCACATCTTGAGGTAGTGGTCGTGTTCGAAGCGGATCGCGCGGCCGTCCGGGTCGGTGGCGTCCTGCCACGCTTGGTGGGCGTGGGGCAGGACGGCCTTGGCCAGGGCCTGGTGGATGTCGGGGTCTTCGGCGCCGCGCTGGACGGGCACGTGGTGCAGGGCGAGGTCGGTGTCGGCGGACCAGCAGAACGCGCGCACCGTCTGCAGGGCGATGTGGGCGAGTGTCCAAGGTTCTACGTCCAGGCCGCCGAGGGTGAGCCGGCGGGTGATGTCGAGGGCTGCGGCGACCTGCCGGGAGGGGATCCGTACGCCGCCGAGGCGGTGCCGGTAGGGGCCGGCGGCGGCGCGGAAGGCGAGCGCGTGGGCGGTGGTGCACCGCACACGGGCCGGGAAGCGGGCTGCGGCGTGGTCGGCGACGGACCGGTTGAACGCCACGTACAGGCCGCGCCGCTGGTCGGCGTCCGCGAGCATCTGCAGTGTCGTCGTCTTGCCGGTGCCGGCCCCGGCCTGGAGGACCAGGTCCTCGCCCGCGGTGAACGCTCGCACCGCGGCCGCTTGCTCGCCGGTCGGCTCAAGCCCCACGCCGCCACCTCCCGGCACGGCCCGGCTGCCGGACACCGGACGGCCCTCCCGGTCCGGCGCCGCTCACACGGCCCGGCAGGTCAGCAGGCCGTTCGCCGACAGGACCCAGCCCGCCACGACACCGGCGTCGCGCACCGACATCAGCCGGCCGGTGAACTGGTCCACCGTGAGACCGCACGACCGTGCCACCTGTGCGGCGTCGAGGACGAACGGCTCGCCCGGCCCTTCCGCCCACGCCGCCACGGCCAGCGCCGCCAGCCGCCCCGGCACCTGCAGCGCGGCGACACCGGGCCGGGCGAGCATCCGCAGCGCCCACTGGCCGGCCCGCAGCCCGCCCGGCCGCCCCGCGAGCTCCGCCACCCACACGCCCGACCCGCACCGTCCCGGCCCCGCGGCCTCGAACCAACCTGACTCCGCGAGCTCGCCCACCGCCCGCCCCGGCGCTGCAAGCCGCAGCGAGCCCACAAGCCCGCCGGGCAGCGGAGCCCACCCGCTGCGCCGCACCCGCAGCGCACACACCACCGCCAGCAGCCGTGCCTCGGCACCGACACCCGTCGGCAGTGACGCGGCGGTGTAGCCGAGTGCGGCGCGCACCGCCGCACGCTGCTGCGTCTCCCCGCGGGCCTCCCCGCCACCGCGCGGACGTCGGGCCGCAGACCCCGGCGCAACCGGTTCGGGCCCGTCGGTGGGGGAGGGGACCGGGGCTGCCTGCGGGATGGATCCCGCGCAGGTGCGGCACACGTTCGCCAGATGCCAGGCCCGACCTCCGCTGCGCCGGAACACCACCAGGGACACCTCGCCGCCGCAGCCCGGGCTGCGGCCGTGCCACCGGCAGCCGCCGCTGCGGCAGCAGCAGGTGCGCAGATGGGCGGGCGGCTGTTCGCGGCGTGCGTGTTCCGCCAGGTGCGAGAGCACCAGGCCCGGCAGGGGCGCACCGCGGGCTGGCCTGCGAGGCCCGGTGCAGCCGTGCGATCCGCACCGCAGCTGGCGCCGTTGGGGATCGATTACCACCGACCACGCGCCGCCCCACACGGGGGCGTTGCTGCCCTGCATCGTGCATGCCGCCCTTCCCTGTCATCGTTCCTCCGTCTGCGCATCCGGGCCCCGCGGTTCGGGGCGGCGACACCGTAGTGCAGACCCCTGCACCGTCGGCGGCCCGCGAAAGGCCCGCAAAATAGGGCAGAGGTCTGCACTGACAGGGCAGGGGTCTGCACCGTGCGATAGCACAGTGATCACTCCGCCGCCCGACCCCAACCTCCCCGCGCTGAGCCGCCGGCTCGCACGGCACCGGGCCGACCGCGGATGGACCTACGACCAACTCGCCGAGCACAGCGGCCTGTCACGCCGCACCGTCATCGAAATCGAGCAGGGCCGCACCATCGGCACCCTCGCCACCTGGCACGCCCTCGCCCACGCCTTCAACATCCCCCTCGGCGACCTCACCGCCGCCCTCTGCGAAGGCCACACCCCACCCCAGCAGCCCCCGGCCTGAACCGGACTCACCGCCTCGGCGACCACCCGAACGGGAACCCGGACTCGAACACACACCCCGCCCCGGACCAGGCCTACGACCCCTCTCCGCCGCTCGGGCGACAGCTGCCCCACGCCCCACCGAGCTTCCGCCTGCCCCGTGCCAGCCTCCCCGGCATGCCACCCACCCCCTGCACCCCGCCCGGCTTCAACTGGGACGGCACCCGCAAAGGCCGCGGCCCCACCCGCCTGCTACGCATCGACCCGGACAGCCCCAGCCGCCTCCTGCGATCCGCCCAACTCGCCGCCTGCCGATCCTGCGGAAACCCCGTCGAATGGTGCTACCGCACCGACAGCCGCCCCCTGCCCCTGCACCCCGCCGAACTCCCCACCCCCCACGTCCCCGCCGACGCCCGCTGGAACATCGCCGCCGGCATCGCCCACCCCACCGCCGGCGGCCAACCCTGGTGCCGCATCGCCCACCCCCGCATCTGCCCCGCCCAACCCGTCGACCCCACCCGCCCCACCACCCCCGAGCTCGACGCCCTGCGCCGCCAACTCGCCGTACGCACCCGCCGCCTGACCGACCACGGCTTCACCCCCGCCCCACCACCCGAAACCCCCGGCGTGCCAACCCCGGACCCCGAGAGCGCACCGCAGCGCCCGGTCGTCCACTTCCTCCACACCGACTACCTCGCCCCCGGCCCCCTCCACACCGTCCGCTGCATCGCCCAGACCCTGCGCCGCACCCGCTGCACCAACACGATCGACACCCGGCCCCCGGCCGGCCGCTGGGTCCTGCGCCCCGCCGACCCCGCCCCCACGAGCCCCGGGCACCTCGCCAGCCACCTCACCGACACCCTCATGGCCGTCTACCACCTCGGCCACCAGCCCTATGGCGAGCAGCTGCGCTGGCGCAGCCAGCACTGCACCGTCCACGCCCCGAGCCGTGCCGCGGACGTGGCCCTGACCCAGTGGCAGGTCTTCGACCCGTATAGCCACCACCAGCACATCCGCCGAACGCTCCCCGGTGCGGCGGCCCGCGGTGTCGAGTGAGCTGTCACGGGCTGGGCTCGTTCTCGTCCAGGTGCTGAGGTGCCGAGGCGCCGGCGGGGGAGCGGCGAGCAGAGCTGGCGCACTGTACATGACATGTCGACTGCGAACCGCACGGTTCACGCGACTCGCGTAAGCGAAACAGGGAATTCCGCGGCCTGAATTCAAAATGCTCAGGCGTTGCTCAAATTTCCAGTCGAACGTTTGAGTCGATCTTCAATTGCCGACATTGTTTGAGCGTGCCCGCACGAAGGTCGGGCAAGCGGAGAATGATGGAGGATGAACCCATGCGGAATGCAATTCGCCGGATAGTCGGTATTTCTGCCGGTGTAGCGGCTCTCGCGGCCCTCGGCACACCGACCGCACTGGCGGCCCAACCCGCCCCCGGCGACAAGGCCCACCCGGCGAAGACCGCGACGCCCGCAACCCACCGGCTCACGGTGGACCGGCGGATCCCGGCCGTCATCCCGCCCAAGGACGGCGCGATCCAGGCCGCACCCTCGGTCGTGACCGACGACGCCTTCACCATCGCCAAGAACGGCGAGTACAACGGCGAGACGTGCGGCACCAACACCATCGACCAGGCGACCGGCTGGGGGCCCATGACGCTGACCCTCACTCAGAGCCGCGCCATCGCCACCACCTGGAACGCCAGCGTGTCGATCTCGCCGTGGAAGGTCGGCGCCACCGTCGGATTCAGCGTCACGGACACCGTCACCAAGACGGAGGCCGGCGCCTACACCGTCCCCGCGGGCAAGTACGGTTACATCAAGGCCTTCCCGCTCTACGACTACTACACCTTCGAGGTGTGGAACACCCAGATGGGCCGGCAGATCGGCTGGGGCGAGGTCAGGCACCCCGCCGGCTTCTGCTACGACCACTCCTCCTAGGAGCCAGACCGAGCATGCACTACCGATCGAAGACATCAGTGGGCGCGGCGGCCGTTCTGGCCGCCGCGCTCGCGGCCTGCACACCCGCAAGCCCCCCGCCCCCTGACGGGCCGAAAGGTCCCTGGGCACTCGAGCAACTCGCCCCCGCGCCCGTCACCCCGGACGTCCAGGCCGCCGCCGACGCGCCCCCCGCCACCGGACACGCAAAGATCATCGGACTCGCCGACCTCCCCGGCGCCCGCATCGTCCTCGCACTGAGAGCCGGCCGCTGCGAAGCACTGCTGCTCCCGCCGGCAACCGCCCCGGCGGGAGGCGCTGGAGCGGCCAGTTTCGGCGCCCCCAGGCCCATCGGCGAAATATCCCCGACGGTCGACCGCAAGGAATTCCCCGGAGGAATTATCGAAACCCCCTACAGTCGGTCTTCCGGAATTTCCACCCCCTATTTCGACTACCTGTCGCTCGGCTGCTCCGAGAACGCCATGGCGGTCCGACTGGAAGGCGCCCCGGCCAAGGAAAGTGCCACCACGCTCGGAGACTCCGTCCAGACCTGGCGCGACGGGCGGTACTTCTACATCACAGCTGGTCGAGCCACCCGACCGTCCCCCTGACAAGCGTGAATCCGGTGCCGCCCTGGCTCACGACTCGCAGAACTCCAGGCCCATGGCGGCTCCCTTGCTCAGGCACCACCAGAGGCTCGGTTGCGGGCCGATGCGGTCAGGTGCGGGGCCGCTGCGCGGCCCCGCACCGGGCGTTCGCTCCGGCCCGGACCCGTGCCCGCGCGATGTCAGCGGGGCTGAGGGGAAGCTTGGGTCATGGCGGCGCGGCCTGACCCCGGGCCTGCATCCCTCTGCTCACCAGACCCGCGGCCGCCGCTTCGACGGTCCCACCAGCCGCATGCGTGCCACCGCTGCCACCCATCCGGCTCTCCGCCGAACCGCGCCCCCACCCCGGCGCCTTGCCGCCTCCCGGCTCCTTCGCCTCCCCGAGCCCGCACCTCGAGACTGTTGTGGATCCGCATACTTGTCATCCCCCGGTGTGCGCGCAGGGGAAGGTGAGACTGTGTTCATCGCCGCAGACTCCCAGGGGCAGCGGGTGCAGGCAGGCCGAGACCTCGCGGCCGGTGTGTTCTCCTGCCCGATGTGCGAGTGCCGGGTCTTCCTCAGGCGGGGCGTCAAGGTCAATGCACACTTCGCCCATGCGCCCGGCTCCGACTGCCCCACCGCCGAAGGCGACAGCTGGCGGCACCTGCTGGCCAAGCAGGTCCTGGCCGAGGAGTTCGCCACCCGGGGCTACCGGGTGATGACCGAAAGGCCCCGCCAGGCGGAGGGACGCCGGGTAGACGTTGCCGTGGCCGTCGAGATCGCTCGGGGCCGCTACCGCCTCGTGGCCGTCGAAGTTCAGGACGCCGCCATCCGGGTCGACACGATGAAGGCTCGCACCCGCCTGGACCGACAGCTCGGCTACGACGCGACCGCTTGGCTGTTCACCAGCCACCCCGCCGCCGCACTCATGAACGCTGCGCCCGACGTCGAGGTCCGGATCCCCGCGGAGATGCTCTGGGTGGCCAGACGCTTCAACCAGGGCATGCCCGTCATCGACCCCGTACAGGAAAAGACGAGGTCGCGGTCGATAGCGGTGGGCATCGGTGTGCCGCTCACCGGGTGATGCCACAGTCGGGGATCACCTCGGTGAGCACGACGACCGGGAGCACCGCCGAAGTGAGGGCCAACGGCAGGACGGGTGCGTGCTCACGCGGCACCTTCCTCGGGTCTTACGTGTCTTGCCCGGCCTGGGGTGCGGCTATTGCCCGGTAGCGGACCTGTGCAGCTGTCCCGCGCCACTGGGTTATTGGTGCTTGGTGATGCCGAAGGGCCGGCACCCTGTGGCGGGTGGCGGCCCTCGGGTTGGCCCGGGTTCGAGAGGCTGGCCAGTCCTGGCGAGGGGATGACGCGGAGGATCCTTGCGTCGCTGCGGTCAGGACGGTGGGCTCGTGTCGCCTGACTCCGAGGTCGGTTGGCTCTGCCTTCGTGCTGCTGTTTGGCTTCGTGGGTGGGTCAGCCGTTGGCGATGTAGAGGAAGGCGATGAGGGGGAGCAGGAGCAGACCGCAGGTGATGAGGAAGATGCCGGTGAGGCGGGGCTTGCCGGCGACGCCGAGGAAGGGGGGAGGGCTGGTAGTTGAGGTCGCGGAGCTTGGCGCGTTCGGTGGCGCGGTCCCATTCGGCCTGCTTGCGGGTGCGGTAGCCGCGGATGTCGAAGGTGAGGAAGGAGCCGTAGACGAGGGCGCCGGCGGCGATGAGCAGGACGACGATGTAGGCGATCGGGTCGGTTCCGGTGTCAGTGGTGGTGGCGGCGAGCAGCACGGGGCTCCTTCAAAGACGATGGGGAGTGGGGGTGGGGGTGTTGGGGGCAACCCCACCTGGGTTTTTGCGCGGGGTCAGATGCGTGCGGGATGGTCCAGTGTCGGTTGGGGCCGCCGTTGCAGGTCCGGAGCGCCGGTTTGGTGGCCGCTGGCTGTGCTGAAGTTGAGCAGGTCGAGGCAGCGGGCGGACTGGGGGCTGTAGAGGTCGCGTCGGCGCAGGTTCGAGTCCTGCCTTTTTCGCTGAACACGCGCGGGCTGTTCGGGTTCCGGGGGGCCCGTCACGAGTTGCGCGTTCTGTGGTGCCAGTGCGGGTCACCGGATCCGGATGGCTGGAGGGTGTGCTTCCCGCCCGGGCCGGCGGTCAGTTGAGGCTTTTGAGGGTTGCGGTGAGGGTGTCGGCCAGATGGGTTCTGGCGTCGGATGAGGGCGCGAGGACGGTGAGGTTGGCGGTGGGGTTGCCCGTACCGACGACGAGGAAACGGGTCTTGGGGTAGGCCGGGGCGATCTGGGCGATGGCCTGTGCCTCGATCGTGGTCGCGGCGACGACGACGGTGCAGTGGCGTGCGACGAGGGTCGTGGCGTAGGGCAGGGCATTGCCGAGGGTGGGCTCGCCCACGACCGGAAGGCTGGTGACTTTGGCGCTGGTGGCGGTCGAGGCCTGCTGCAGGGCGGCCCAGGCCTCGGCGGCCTCCGGGCCGTTCACGCCGTGCTGGTCGGTCAGGAGGCAGGCCTGCTGCGCGGTGTACTGGCGGGCGCGCGGGGGAGCGGGCGGGGAGGGCCAGAGCAGTACGGCCAGCAGGATGCCGAGGCCGAGGGCCGCGGCCGCCGCGATGGCGATCCTGGTTCTCGTCATGGCGCGCATCCTCGCATCCCGCCGCCGGCTTCCGGGAGGCGGGTGTCCGGAAAACGGCAATGGGCGGAAGCGGGATGTCCTTGTTCCGTGCCGGACCCACTGTCTGTCAGCCAGGAGGACTGCATTCGAACCGAATTGGTCCGGGTGGCCGCCTGGGCCGCTGAATTGACGGACTGAGATCAAGTAAACCTGCAGGGAAAATGCCCCATTTGCGAAGCAAGTCTGCAGCTGGAGGCGCTGCTGGGCGCGCTCGGCGATGAATTGGCTACGAATCGGTGTGATGCGCGCGAATCGGACCGATCGCGCCCTAGGGGAAGGAAGTGCCGCAACTTTCCCGCGAGTTGTAAACAAAACATAAACATCGGAGATCGTTCCGATATCGGTCTGGCGCTGCATGATCACGTAGGGGAGTGTTCGGGCCGTCTCTGTCTGTAATGCACTCCTGGAGCGGTCATGCCCTCGCGGCGTACGCGGTCTGCTCGGTTCCTGTTCTCCCCGCGAAGCGGGTGGGCCCGCAAGGTGGCACTCATCGTGCTCACCGCGATCGCCCTGCTGCTGTCCACGGAGTCGGCGGCCGCACGCGGCGAGACCCTGCCCCCGGTCTCGATGAACGGCCTCAAGACATGGATCGCCGACCTGTGGAAGGGCGAGCCGCACTGGGGGGGGCGCTGCCCAAACAGCAGACCGGGACCGCGTCCGGCAAGCGCCATGACGCCTCGGCAGCCGACACCCGGGCCGGCGGCGGCGCCGGCCACGCACCGGGCAAGGGACACGGCGAACTCGCCGCGTACGAGCCCCACGCCGCGAAGGTGCCCCAGGGCCTGAGTGCAACCGTGACCGGCTTCGACGCCAAGGCCAGCAAGCGGCGCGCGGACAAGTCGACCAGCACCTCGGACTACTTCGAGAACCCCGACGGCTCCCACACCCGCCGCCTCTACCCGGCTCCGGTGAACTTCCAGGAGGCCCAGGGCAACTGGCAGAAAACCGACAGCACCCTGACCAAGGCCGCCTCCGGCCGCTGGCAGCAGAAGGCCGCCGCCCAGGGCGCGGACTTCGCTGCCAACGCCAACGACCCCGCCCTGGCCAGGCTCGCCCTGGACGGCGGCCGCTCGCTCTCCTTCGCCATGCAGGGCGCAGCCGACTCCACTGCCCAGGCATCGGGGGCGGACGCCGTCTACCCCGCCGTCGCCCCGGACACCGACCTCAAGCTGACCGCCTCCCCGGCCGGCGTGAAGGAATCGATCGTCCTGCGCTCCGCCAAGGCGGCGACCACCTGGACCTTCCCCCTGGACCTGCAGGGGCTCACCGCCCACCTCACCGACGCGGGATCCGTCGAACTGCGCGCCGCCGACGGCACCGTGGCGGCCGTCATCCCGCACGGCTACGCCTTCGACTCCAAGATCGACCCGCGCTCCGCCGACCCGGCCACCACCCACAACGTCACCTACCGCCTGCAGACCACCGGCGGCCGCACCTCGCTGGTCGTCAGCCTCGATGGGGCATGGCTGCACGCGCCCGAGCGGGTCTTCCCCGTCACCGTCGACCCGACGACCTTCACCTCCCAGGCCGTCAGCACCTACGCGCAGTCCGGCGTGCCCGAGGGCGACCACTCCACCGAGCAGGAAATCAAGATCGGCTCGTACGACGCCGGTCCGCACAGTGCCACGTCCTACCTCGCCTTCCCCAAGCTCGGCCTCGACAACTCCAGTGCCACCGTCTCCTCCGCCCAGCTCAACCTCCGCGTCACCTACGCCTCCAGCTGCACCCCCCAGACGTTCAATGTGGCAGCCGTGAACACGGCCTGGACCCCGGCGGGCGTGACCGGCTACCCCGGACCCGCCTACGGTGCCTCCATCGCCACCGGCAAGCCGGCCTCCGTCACCAACGCCTGCGCGAACACGGCCGGCGACCCCGCCGTCGGCGACGACTTCACCGTCAGCCTCCCCGCCGCCACACTGAACAGCTGGGCCACCGGCGCCAGCCCCGACTACGGCCTGGCCCTGTACGCGCCGAACACCGACACGCTGCACTACATGAAGTTCGGCTCCATGTACAACCCTCGTGCCTTCCCCTCACTGACGATCACCTACAGCAACATGCTGCAGCCCCAGGTCCTGATCCAGACCCCGGTCAACGGTTTCGCGGCGAACACCCTCACCCCTCTGCTGTCCGCGACCGCACAGCTCGACCCCGGCATGATTCCGCCGCCCACCCCGAAGTTCGCCTTCCAGGTCTACAACGAGTCCGGAACCAAGATCGCAGAATCCGGCCTGATCACCGGAGACGTCTCGACCAGTGCAGGCAACTGGACGGTACCGGCCGGCAAGCTCGTCTGGGGCCAGACCTACTACTGGACCGTGCAGGCCTACGACGGCATCGGCTACTCCCCGAACCCGGTCTGGAACGCCCTCACCACCCAGGTCCCGCAGCCGCAGATCATCTCCGGCCTGTCCCAGAACACCGACGACCACGGTCTCAGCCCCAGCATCGGCAACTACACCACCACCGCCACCGACGCCGACATCTCCTCCCCGGGCCCGAGCCTGTCCATCGAGCGCGACTACAACTCCCGCGACCCCCGCACCACCGGCGGCTTCGGCGCCGGCTGGTCGAGCATCGTCGACGCCAAACTCACCGAACAGCCCGACGCCTCCGGTGCCATGACCAGCGTCGTCGTCACCTACCCCGACGGCTCCGCGGTCGGCTTCGGCAAGAACTCCGACAACACCTTCTCCCCGCCCCAGGGGCGCTTCGCCACGCTGCGCACCGTGACCGGCGGCTACTCGCTGACCGACAAGAACGCCACCGTCTACACCTTCACCCAGTCGTTGGGCACCGGCGCGTACGGGCTGACGTCCGTGGCCGACGCCAACGGCCGCGCCCTCAACCTGACCTGGACGAGCGGCACGGTCACCAAGCTCACCTCGAGCGCATCGGGCCGCACCCTGACCCTCACATGGGCCAAGCCCGCCGGGGCGCTCGCCACGCACGTGGCCACGGTGACCACCGACCCCGAGGTCCTGGGCGACGCGTCGACGGCCCGGGTGTGGACCTACGGCTACACCGGCGACCAGCTGACCCGGGTGTGCTCGCCGATCAGCACCACCGCCTGCACCACGTACGCCTACGCGGGCGCCTCGCAGTACCGCAACCTCGTCCTCGACCAGGACGCCTCCAGCCTGTGGCCGCTGTCGGAGGCTTCCGGCACGGTCGCGGCCAGCGCGGTCCTCACCCAGCAGGGCGCGGACAACGGCACCTACCGTGACGTCACCCTCGGCCAGCCGGGCCCGCTGGCCGGTAGCACCGCGACCGCCGCCGGCTTCAACGGCACCTCCTCCCAGGTGAAGCTGCCACGCCTGGGCATCGGGGCGTCGTCCGCACAGACGATCTCTCTGTGGTTCAAGACCACCACCCGCAACGGCGTGCTGTTCTCCTACTCCGACGACCCGATCAAGCCGTCGGTGGATCTCGGCAACTTCGTGCCGGCCCTGTATGTCGACAGCGCCGGGCGCCTCAACGGCATCTTCTGGACCAACAACGAGGCCCCCACACCCATCACGACCCCCAGCAACCAGCTGGTGGACGACGGCAACTGGCACCACGTCGTGCTGTCCGGCTCCTGGAACAACCAGCGGATGTGGCTGGACGGCCAGAAGGTCGGCGCGGACGCCCCCGGGTTCGGCACCGCCGGCTATACGGTGGCGAATGCGTGGGCGTTCAACCAGGTCTACCTCGGCACCGGCTACCTGAGCGCGGAGTGGCCCAACCACCCCACCGTCGCCACCGGCAAGCAGATCGCCGCCTACTTCAACGGGTCGATCGCGCAGGCCGCCTGGTACGACAAGCCGCTGCAGCAGGCCGACGTCACCGCCCTCTACCAGACGGGCAAGAACCCGGCCCAGCTCCTCAACAAGGTCTCCCGCGCCTCGGGCAAGACGTTCGCCGACATCACCTACGACCCGGCCACCGCCGCCGTCACCAAGCTCACCGACGAGAACGGCGGCAACTGGACCCCGGCGGTGCCGACCATCACCGGCTCCAGCCAGGTCTACCGCTCGGCCGTCATGGGCGCCTCCCCGGCCAACTACTACCGGCTCGGCGAGGCCGCAGGCGCGGCCTCGGCCGTGAACGAGATCAACTCCGGTGCGGCCACCTACTCCGGCGTCACCCTCGGCGACGCCGGGCCGTTCGGCGACACCACGGCCGCGACCTTCAACGGCACCTCCTCCTACCTGCAGCTGCCCTCGTCCGTGCAGCTGACGACCGGGCCGAACTCGGCCGAGATGTGGTTCAAGATGAACGCCGGCAGCACCGCCGGCGGCGTCCTGTTCGGCTACCAGGGCTCACCCCTGACCTCGCCGACCCAGACCAGCTGGGTGCCCGCGCTCTACGTCGGCACCGACGGCAAGCTGCGCGGCAAGTTCTGGAACCTGCCGCAGGTCACGGGCCCGCCGAAGGTCAACGACGGCAAGTGGCACCACGTCGTGCTCGCCGCCTCCTCGAGTGCCCAGACCCTCTACCTCGACGGTGCCGCGGTCGGCTCCAGCACCGGCGCCATGAGCGCCCCCGCCTCCCAGGGCTACGTGTACGTCGGCGCGGGCAACGCCACCGGCTGGTCGAACGCCCCCACCAGCCCGGGCGGCTACTTCCCCGGCTCGATCGCCGAGGTGGCCTTCTACCGCACCCAGCTGAGCTCGGCCCAGGCCGGCGCCCACTACACCGCCGGCAAGAACAGCAACGGCCTCAACCCCGTGCAGAGGATCGCCGTCACCGAGCCCGGCGGCGGCACCATCGGTTACGAGTACGACGTCCACAACGGCAACCGCATGATCGCCCAGACCACCGCGCTGGGCGAGCGAACCACCTACGGCTACGACACCTCCGGCTTCCTGCGCACCGTCACCGACCCGATCGGGAACGTCACCACCACCGGCCACGACGTGCGCGGCAACGTCGTCTCCAAGACGACCTGCCAGAACCAGGCCGCGCAGAAGTGCTCCACCTCCTACTTCACCTTCCTGCCGGACGCCACGACGGTGAAGCTGTCGCCCAGCCCGCTCAACGACCTGCCCGCCACCATGCGCGACGGCCGGTCCGCGAACGCCGACGACCCGACCTACGTCACCTCGTACGGCTACGACGCCAACGGGAACCAGACCGGCGTCACCACCCCGCCCGTCGCGGGCTTCCCGAGCGGCCGCACCACCACCGTCGCCTACACCGACGGCACCACTGTCGCCGCCGCCGACGGAGGCTTCGCCCCCAAGGGCCTGCCGTACAGGACCACCTCGCCCGGCGGCGCCGTCACCGCCGTCAGCTACTACAAGAACGGCGACATCGCCTCCGTCACCACCCCGACCGGCATGGTCACCCGCTTCGAGTACGACAACCTCGGCCAGATCCTGAAGAAGACCGTCGTCTCCGACAGCTTCCCGGCCGGTCTGGCCACCACCTTCACCTACAACAAGGCCGGCCAGCAGGAGACCCGCACCGACCCGCCGACCACCAACCGGGTCACCGGCGCCGTCCACACCGCGAAGACCACCACAACCTTCGACGCCGACGGCCTGACCCTGTCCCAGACCGTCTCCGACCTGACCGGCGGCGACGCCCCCAGGGTCGTCAGCAACACCTACAACCAGTACGCACAGCTGGAGACCAGCACCGACGCCGTCGGCAGGATGACGACGCTGCGCTACGACGCGCGGGGCATGCGCTCCAGCGAGACCGCCGCCGACGGCACCACCACCGACACGGCCTACGACGCGCTCGGCCGCGTCACCGCCCAGACCCTGAAGGACTACGCCGGCGACCCCACCCACGCGGCGGGCGACCTCGTGCTGTCCTCCCGTTCCTACGACCCGGCCGGCCGCCTGTCCAAGCTCTACGACGCCAGCGGCAACATCACCCAGTACACCTACACCGACAACGGGCTGACCGCGACGGTCACCCGCACCGACCCCACCGGCGCCCACAGCTTCGTGCTGCAGAACAACACCTACGACGCCGCCGGCAACCTGGTCCAGCAAGCCGCCAACAACGGCGCGACGACCACCCGCACCGGCTTCGACGCGGCCAACCGCGCCACCACCTCCACCGTCGACCCGGCCGGGGTGAACCGCACCACCACGATCTCCTACACGCCCGACGACCACGTGGCCATCGAGCGGCTGACCGACGCCACCGGCAGCACCCGCACCACCAGCCACACCTACGACGCGATGGGCCAGGAGACCAGCACCTCCATCCAGGACGACACCGTCGGACGCCCCGTCACCTGGTGGACCCTGGACCAGCCCTCCGGCACCGCGGTCTCCGATGCCACCGGCAACGGCAACACCGCCGCCACCGCCGCGGGCGTCACCTGGGGCAACGGCGCGGCAGGCTTCAACAACACCGCCGGGCAGACCGTCACCTCCACCGGCCCGGTCCTCAACACCGCCACGTCCTACACCGTCTCGGCCTGGGCCAACCTCGCCGACACCAACTCCTTCCACACGATCGTCGCCCAGAGCGGCAACGCCCACGGCTCGTTCTTCCTGCAGTACTCCAAGGCCCTGAACGCCTGGACGTTCATCGCACCCAGCGGCGACTCCACCACCGGCGTCACCTACGCCTCGGCGACCGCCACCGGCGCACCCGCCACGAACACCTGGACCCACCTGGTCGGCGTCTTCGACTCCGCCACCGGCTCCATGAAGCTGTACATCAACGGATCGCTCGCGGCCACCGGCACCAACCCCAGCCCGTGGTCCGGCAACGGCCCGCTGGCGGTCGGCAACATCAAGCTCGCCAACGGCGGGTTCCTGGCCGGCAACACCTTCAGCGGCCAGATCGCCAACGTCCAGGCCTATCAGCGGCCGCTCACCGACACCGACATCGCCACCCTCTACACCGCGGGCCGCGGCGGCGGCACCGTCGCCGGCACCACCCGGCAGGCCGCCGCGGCGTGGAAGCTCGACCAGACCTCCGGCACCACCGTCGCCGACACCACCGCCAACAACTACACGGCCACCGCCGCGGGCGGCGTCACCTGGGGCAACAGCGCGGCAGGCTTCAACAACGCGGCCGGGCAGACCATCTCCACCACCGGACCGGTGGTCAACCCCACCGCCTCCTACACCGTCTCCGCGTGGGCGAACCTCGCCGACACCAACGCCTACCACACCGTGCTCGCGCAGACCGGCGCCAACCACGGCACCTTCTTCCTGCAGTACTCCAAGGGCCTGAACGGCTGGACGTTCATCTCGCCCAGCGCGGATTCCACCACCGGCATCACCTACGCCTCGGCGACCTCGCCCACACCCCCCGCGACCAACACCTGGACCCACCTGGTCGGCGTCTTCGACTCCACCAACAAGTCCATGAAGCTGTACGTCAACGGGTCACTGGCCGCCACCACGACCAACAACAGCCCCTGGTCCGGCAGCGGACCCCTGTCGATCGGCAATGTCAAGCTCGCCGGCGGCGGCTTCATGGCCGGCAACACCTTCAGCGGCCAGATCGCCAACGTCCAGGCCTACCGCTCCGCCCTCAGCGCCGGCGACGTCGGCAACCTCTACAACGCGGGCCGCACCAGCGGCGTCACCGCCGCCGCCCCCCTGTCGACGGTCAGCTGGAAGCTCGACCAGCGCGGCCTGCCGCTGAGCATGACCGACCCGGCCGGCAACACCACCACCTACGTCTACGACGAAGCCGGCCACCAGGTCCTCACCAGCCGGCCCACCGTCAACGCCGAGGTCGGCGGCGGCGCCCCGGTCGCCGTCCACCCCGTCACCACCGTCGGCTACGACACCTTCGGCAGCCCCACCGAGACCCAGGACCCCAACGGCAACACCGTCACCACCGCCTACGACGCCGCCGCACGCCCCGTCTCGCAGAAGCTGCCCAACTACACCAAGCCCGACGGCAGCGGCACCATCACCGACGCCGTCGCCACCACCGAGTACGACGCCGCCGGCCACGTCGCCAAGCGCACCGACCCGCTCGGCCGCACCACCAGCTACACCTACACCCAGCTCGGCGACCTCGCCGAGACCACCGACCCCGCCGGCGGCAAGACCACCACCGTCTACGACGCCAGCGGCCGCCCGCAGTCCGTCACCACCCGCGGCGGCGCCCAGGCCTTCACCACCTACGACTGGCTCGGACGCAAGATCACCAGCAGCGTCCGCGACCGCTACCCGACCCCGACCACCTCCACCACCACCTACTCCTACGCCCCGTCCGCCACCAACCCCGGCGGCGCGTTCCTCGCCTCCACCACCAGCCAGCTGGGCGTCACCGCCTCCTCGGCCTACAACAACGTCGGCGAGGTCCTCTCCAGCACCGACCCGGCCGGCAACGTCACCCAGTACACCTACGACGTGGAAGGCCGTACCACCGCCGTCCGCGCCCCCGACGGCACCTGGAGCAAGGCGGTCTTCGACGGACTCGGCAACCTCGCCGAGACCCGCCGGCTCGACACCGACGGCACCACCGTCCTGTCCCGCACCTCGGCGACCTACGACGCCATGGGTCGCGTCCTGTCCTCCACCGACCCCAACAACCACACCACCCGCTTCACCTACGACGCTACCGGCGCCCTGATCACCCAGGTGGAGCCCGTCACCGACACCACCTCCATCACCACCAGCTACGGCTACGACGCCGCCGGGCAGCGCACCCGATTCACCGACGGCCGCGGCAACCAGTGGATCTACGGCTACAACGCGTGGAACCTGCCGGAGACCACGCTGGAGCCGGCCGTCTCGACCGCCGCCTACAGCTACACCTCCGCCGCCGACCGCACCACCACCACCGTCTACGACAAGGCAGGCCGGGCCGCCCTGGCCATCGCCCCCGGCGGCGTGCGCCAGCAGATCGGCTACGACGACCTCGACCGCGTCACCTCGCAGTCCGGCAGCGGCGCCGAGGCCGACACCGCCACCCGCTCCTTCGACTACGACGCCGACGGCCGCGTCACCGGCGCCCGCACGGATGCCATCGGCACCACCACCGCAGCCACCGGCGAGACCTTCACCTACAACGACCGCGGCGCCCTGCTGACCGCCACCGGCAGCGCCGGCGACAGCAGCTTCGCCTACAACGCCGACGGCCAGCCCACCTCCCGCACCGACGCCGCCGGCACCGCCACCTACACCTACAGCGCGGGCCGCCTCGACACCGCGAGCGACCCCCTCACCAACACCGTCCTGCAGTACACCTACAACAGCCTGTCCCAGCCCGCCGGCATCGCCTACGGCGCCGGCGGCAACACCCGCACCTTCAACTACGACAGGCTCCACCGCCTCACCGCCGACACCCTCAAGACCCCCGGCGGGGTCACCATCGCCGCCATCGGCTACGGCTACGACCCCGCGGGCAACACCACCAGCAAGACCACCCAGGGCTTCGCCGGCGCCACCACCAACACCTACACCTACGACCACGCCAACCGGCTCACCTCCTGGAACAACGGCACCGCCACCACCGCCTACGAGTACGACGCCTCCGGCAACCGCATCCGCTCCGGCGCCAACGTCTACACCTACGACGCCCGCAACCAGCTCACCGGCGACGGCGTCACCACCTACACCTACAGCGCCCGCGGAACCCTCACCAACACCCGCGTCGGCCAGACCGACACCACCAACGCCTCCGACGCCTTCGGCCAGCAGGTCCTCCAGGGCGACCAGCGCTACACCATGGACGCCCTCGGCCGGGTCATCACCGACCAGGGCACCTCCTCGACCCGCACCTTCGCCTACTCCGGCGCCGACAACCTCGTCGCCTACGACGGCGCCAACACCTACAGCCGCGGCGCCGGCGGCGAACTCCTCGCCACCAGCACCCCCGGCGCCTCCGCCGGCAGCGGCGTGCTGGCATTCACCGACCGGCACGACGACGTCGTCGGCAACTTCACCGCCACCGGCACCGCCCTCACCGCGTCCACCGCCTACGACCCGCTCGGCTCCGTCCTCACCGGCACCGTCACCGGCCAGCTCGGCTACCAGTCCGGCTGGACGGAGAAGAGCACCGGCCGCGTCAACATGGCAGCCCGCTGGTACAACCCCGGCGCCGGCCAGTTCATGAACAAGGACACCTGGTCCCTCAGCCCCAACCCCGACTCGGTCGCCGCCAACCCCTTCGCCTACGCCAACGGCGACCCGATCGCCAACACCGACCCCAGCGGCCACGGCATCTGGGGCAGCATCAAGAGCTGGGGCGCCAAGGCCCTCAGCGCCGTCAGCCGCGGCTGGCACACCGTCACCAACACCGTCCAGGCAGCCACCAGCTGGGTTGTCGACAAGGCCAACAGCGCCGTCGACTGGGTCGTCGACACCTACCACAGCGCCGTCAACTCCTTCACCCGCGACCTCGAGCGGCTCACCCGTCAACTGCGGGAGGCCACCAAGCGCCTCAACGACGCCTACAACCGCATCAAACGGCTCGCCGCCACCTACACCGCGCCCCTGCGCAAGGCGGCCGGCGTGGTCGCCAAGGGCACCCAGCAGCTCGCCTCCACCACCTGGAACGCGGTCAAGGACGCCCCGGCCGCCACACTCAACTACGTCAAGGCCCACGCCGCGACGATCGCCTCCTTCGCGGTCTCCACCCTCGTCTTCGTCGGCTGCGAAGCCGTCGTCACCGCCGCGACCGGCGGCGCGGGTGCCGTCCCCGGCGCCATCGCCTGCGGAGCCCTCGCGGGTGCCGCGGCCGGTCTCGTCGACCAGGGCGCCAAGTGCCTCGGCGGCCAGCAGGGCGCCTGCTCGCTGAACGCCTTCGCCACCTCCGCCGTCGTCGGCGCCGTCGGCGGAGCCATCGGAGGCTGGGCCGGCGGAGCCATCGGCGGCAAACTCGCCCAGACCGCCCTTGGCAAGATCCTCCCCAAGCTCGTCACCCGCACCCTCGAGGAAGCCGCCGTCGGCGGCATCTCCGGCGGAGCCAGCGGAGCCGTCAACTACGGCCTGAGCTGCTCCGACAACGCCACCGGCTGCAGCTGGTCCGGAGCGCTGCAAGCGACAGCCAGCGGGACCGTCGACGGAGCCGTCGGCGGAGCCATGGGCGGCGCCCTCAGCCACGCCGGCTCCCGCGCCCGGGAGATCGCCGGACCCGGCACTGGCCGCCACCGCGCCACCGGAGAGGGCGGTGCCAGCTCCTCCTGCCCCACCACCCCCGACCCTCACAGCTTCACCGGTGAGACCCCGGTCCTCATGGCCGATGGCACCACCAAGCCGATCGACCAGATCAAGACCGGCGACGAGATCACCAACGCCGTCCCCGGCAAGGAAGGCACCGAGACCCACACCGTCACCGACGTCATCGTCACCACCACCGACCACGACTTCGTCGACCTGACTGTCGCCCCGGTCACCGAGGCCGAAACGACGCCCCAGGCAGTACCCAACACGGGAGGCGCATTCCGCAAGGCCCTTCTGGGCCTGGCCGCAGGCGCCGCCGCACTGACCCTCTGGGCCGGCGGATCCGTACAGCCGGCCCAAGCCGCAGAGGGACCCACGGCAGCGCCCGCCGTCAGCACCACAGACGCGCACACCGGCGAAGCCACCCTCACCACCACCTACCACCACCCCTTCTACGACCAGACCCAGCACGCCTTCGTCGAGGCCAAGGACCTCCACCCCGGGGACATCCTCCAGAGCACCGCTGGCGATGTCCGGGTTGTCACCGTCCGGCTGTACCACGCCGATGCAACGACGTACGACCTCACCATTGGCGACCTCCACACGTACTATGTGGCGGCAGGTGACACGTCGGTTCTCGTACACAACATCAACCCTCCGGTCGCGGGAGCCTGCGCGGTCACCGGTGGCCCCTACCGTGGAGGCCAGTACAAGGATCAGCACGCCAAGCAGGGCGTGATCGAGCGCAATCACATGCCTGCTAGCCAGTCAATTCAAGATGCTTGGGGAATGCCGGAGGGTCAGGGCCTGACCATTCAGATGGATATTGCCGATCACAAGCAGACGCAGAGCTGGGGAAGTAGCCGTGCGGGTCAGCTCCATCGGGCACACCAGACCTACCTGCTCAGGCAGGGGCGCTTGACAGAGGCACTGCAAATGGACATCGATAATGTTAAGAGTATGTTCCCGGGGAAATATGATTCCGCAATCGATGAGATGCTGACAAAGCTTCCCGAGTTCATCGAGGCGGCGAATCGGGCTGGATTTAATCGTCCCATACGTTAGGCTGGGAGGTTGTGTTGGTTGTTATGGAAGTACGTCCACTCGAGGGTCTCTCTCAGCTCGGTTTCGGGCAGTCTCGATCTGCTGTTAGGGAAGCGCTTGGAGCTCCTGAGCCGTTCCGGCGTGCGGCATACTCCGCAGTGCTGACCGATGCGTACAGCAGCCTTGGTCTGTATCTCGGTTACGATGATGACGATCTGCTGAGCACTATTGAGGCAGCCTCGCCAGCCTTGGTATCCCTGTCTGGAGTGAGACTGCTCGACCGGAACTGCAGTGACGTTTTGGCGGAGTTGCGTGCTGCGGGGCTTTCCCCTCGAGAGACCAGCTCCGGGTGGGCCATTCCTGAGATGGGCCTCGTGTTCGGCACCCCACCTCACGGTGATGCCGGAGGATTCCAGAGTATCTTTATCTCCCGTGGAACCGATGTCGTTCACGAGTTTGAATTCTTTGGTGCAGAGGGGCAGCTGCCGGGAGGGGGATTCGAACTCATGCCTCACAAGGGATTCGGTGATGTGAGGCTGGGCGCGAGGCGCGTGGACATGCGCCAGCTCTTGGGAGAGGGGGTTGCTTCCCTATCAGAGTCTGGCGCCGATTACCAGGACACGTTCTTCTCGGCAGGTGTGGTGCTCAATTATGACGCTCAGGAACTTGTGACACGGGCAATTGTCATGAGGCCGGCACAGGCCTTTTATCGCGGGATTGAGTTGCTGGGGCGTCCCTGCCGATACATTCGTGAGCAGGCCCTTAGTTCAGGTTTTCGTGTTGTGACCCGCGAGGCGGAACTCTTCTTTCCCGAGGGTGGGTTCAGCTTGTGGACATCTCGTGCCGGTGACGATGCGCTGCCGACGGTGGCTGCGGTGGTGTCCGTCGCGGGCCCGAAGAGTCTGATCACGTAGGTACCGGCTTGGCGTGATCATGGGCTTGGCCTCCGCGGCCTCCCTCTGGGAGGCTCGAAGAGACGCCGACAAGAATCCGTGATCACTTCTGGCGAAGATCACCATTACAGATCCCGCCGGCCCCGTTGTTTCACCGCAGTGGCCGGTTGATCTTGTGCCCGTGATGTCGCGTTGATCCCTGTCCGTAGGCGGTTCCGGTCAGGGTCGCGCGTCGGCTGTCGCGCCAGATGACGCCGGCTTCCACGGGGCCGGAGACTGCGGGGCTCTCCTCTCGGTGCTCGCCGGGATGGGTTCGTGGTGGTCAGGTGGGCCTGGGCAGGGCGAGGATGCGGGTGAAGGCCCGCACGATCGCCGCCGCCCAGGGCCAGGTGGCGGGGAGCTTGAGGCGGCGTTTTGCGCTGGCCGTGCACCAGTCGGGCGGGGACGTGGAGGATGCGGTAGCGCAGGGTCTTGGGGGTGGTGTTGGCCTCCTCGCCGTCCAGGGCGAGGAGTTGAAGCCAGGCGCAGGTCGCAGGCGATGGCGGTGGCGGTCAGCCAGGCGGCGTTCACCGTCATCTCGCGGGAGGGCAGCAGGCCCATGCCGGAGGCCTTCTGGTCGCGGATCTTCGGCTCGACGCGGGCGCGCTTGCGGTGCCGGGCATCCAGGAAGGCGATCTGTCCTCGGCGGCTGTTGGTGGCGAAGGTCTGGTAGCGGGCCTGCTTGGTGATCTCGTAGGCGGAGGCGTCCTTGACGTAACGGGGATGGAGGGGCTCCTTCCGGGCGATGACGCGGTGGCCCTTCGGCCAGGCGGTCAGGTCGCCGAGCAGGCCGGTGATGTCGGCGACGAACGCGTCCTCGCGCGCCTGGCCTCGCTCGCCAGTGGCTGGCTGCCACAGGTCCTTGCGGTCCACGATCTCGATGGCGGCCTGCTCGCGCTCGGCGACCGCCCAGCCGGCGGAGTACTCCCAGCGGAAGGTCGGGCTGGCCCGGCCGCCCGCGCTCGCGATCCAGTCCAGCAGGTCGTGGGAGAACCCGGCCCCGTCCACCCGGAAGAGGATCTTCTGCCGTCTCCACCAGGGTAGTTGGGCAACCGCCCGGGCCAGGACATCGATGTTCACGGCCGCGTCGTTGGCGCTGACGCTGCCCTCGTGCAGCACCGCGGCCAGCTGTTCGCCGGTGTTGTCCAGCGTGGCGACGAACACGTGGTGGCCGAAGTGCCCTTGTAGGTCCCGCGTGCGCCCTGCTTGTCGGAGAGGGCGCTGATCAGCGTTCCGTCGCTGTCGATCACCATCCACCCGCGCAGGGGCACACCGTCGACTTCCGTCTCGGGAAAGCCCTCGGGCCTCTCCCGCAGGAGGGCGTGCACGTAGCGCCGCACCGCCGCGCGGGCTCGCTCGATCCTGCTCAGCGCGAGCTCGCCGGTCTCCTTCAACGCCCGCCACACGGTCGGGAAGGAGGCGACCGGGCCGAAGACCGGCCGCTGGTGCTCCAGCAGCCGCACGTCCCGGATGCACGTCGCGCCGAGGGTGATCGCGACCGCGAGATCGACCATGACCTGGCCCCGATCGTGCACCGGATGGAAGCCGCGCCGGGCCAGCGCCGCCGACAGTGCGCCGGTCAGGCCCGTCCGCTCCGCCAGCAGGCGCAGGTGCACCCCGCCCACGTGCCCGACCTGTCCCGTTCCGTCCGCGGACATGGCCAGACCGCGGCTCCACTCGATATCGTGCACGCGAAAGGTGCCCCCACCCGCTCAAGATCCAAGCCTTCGACAAGCCGGATCATCGCAGGTGAAGGGGCACCTTTTCCTTGCCGTGACAGACCGTCACCACTGCTGGGAATCACGGTGAAACACCGAGGCCCACGCAGCCGTCCTGCGTCCGTGCCTGCCGCTAGGGTGCGGCTACCGAAAGGCCGAAAGGGGGGAACGGATGACCAGGGACCTGGGGAAGTGGGGGCTGTGGTCGGCCTGGCTGCCGTGGCGGGCCGCTGTCGATGCCGCCCCGAACCGGCCCAGGGTCTCCCGCGCCGCTGCCGTGCCGTGCTCCGGCAACTGCGCGGGCCACTGCCGTCCTGACCCCTCGAAGACGGCGGGGGCCGCGTGTGAGACCCGGAGACCTTGATCGGCTGGTTCTACTGGCCCGACAGTGCCGCATCCGACAACGCCTCCAAGCCGCGTCTCGACCAGCGCCCTGGGCGCACCGGGCTCCGACAAGCCCACCGAACCGAGGCCCGCCCGGCACCACACCCCACCCGGAACCATTACAGACCTGAGCCTCAGCCAGTACCCGTATACCTCAAAACACTTGCTCGAATCCCGCAGCTCACTGCGCACCAATTTTATGTATCGCACGTGCTAGGGTTTGCATTACATTCTCGGTCGCTGTTCCTGCCGCGCTGCTGCGCTCCTCTTCTTGGAGGTCCTGGTGCCCGCCGCATCCGTCCCGCCGCCCGACCCCGCCACCCCCGCCGGCCCGGGTGCGCCGGGGGCGTCGTTGGGTGTGCACAAGGCCCGGCCGCTGCTGCCCCAGCTCATCCGGGACGCCGAGCAGGGCACCATCACCGAACTCACCCGCGGCGAGGAGGAGCGGGCCCTGCTCGTCTCCGCCCACCTGGCCACCGCAGCCGGCGTCCCGACGGCCGGTGCGCCCGCCTTCGGTATCGCCGAGGCCCGCCCCGTCCTGGGCGACCTGGTCGCCCACGCCGCCGCCGGCACCCCGCAGGTGCTGCTGCGCCACAAGCGGCCGGTGGCCGTCCTGGCCCGCGCCACCGCCCTCTTCCCTGCCACCGCGACACCGCCGCCGACGGATGCGGCCGCGACGCCCGCTGCCCCGGCCACCGCGCCCGCCCCGTCGGGCACCGCCACCAAGACCCCCGCCGCCCCACGGGAGGCTGCGGCCGCGCAGACCCCCGCCACCGAACCCGTTGCCCCGTCCTCCGGGCCCGCCGCGGTTACCGAGCCTGTTCCGGCCGCCGGCCCGTCAGCTGCTGCCGCTGCACCCGTGTCCACCGCTGTGCCCGCGGCCGTGGTGTCGTCGTCTCCGCGCCGCCGGCTCGCTCCGCTCGGGCAGGTCCTGGACACCCTGCTGCCCGCCGCCGCCACGGCCGGGGACGGGGACGGGGATGCCGGGCACACCCGGCTGGTGGGCCTGCCGACGGGCATTCCCACCCTGGACACCGCTCTGGGCGGTCTGCAGCCGGGCCGGTTCTACCTGGTCGCCGGCGCCCCCGGCACCGGGGCGAGCCTGCTTGCGATCAGCGCCGCCCGTGCCACCGCACTCAATCAGCAGCGCACCGTCCTGTACGCGGCCTCCGGGCTGACCCGGGCCGACATCGCCGCCCGCGTGATCGCCGCCCACACCCCGGTCGACTACCGCCGCCTGCGCGCCCAAACCCTCGACGACACCGAGCGCCAGGCCGTCGCCCGCACCGCCGAACTCCTCGCCGCGGCCCCGCTGCTGATCGACGACGGCACCGGCCTGGACGCCGAGGCGATCACCACCACCGCCGCCGACGTCCCCGACCTCGCCCTCGTGGTCGTCGACCGCCTCCAGACCGCCCCGGACCCCCGCCTGCCGCTGTCCGGCCCCGCCGCCCTCGCCGACGCCGGCCAGGCCCTGGCCCACCTCGCCCGCACCCACCGCCTGCCGGTGCTCGCCGCCCTCGACACCGACAACCCCGACCTGGTCCACGCCCTGGCCGCCGACGTCGCCCTCACCCTCACCCCCGACAGCGCCCTCACCGCCCTCACCACCTTCGGCACCGGCCGTGTCCGCCTCGCCGTCGCCGAACGCGACCTCGGCCCTCTGACCACCCTCACCCTGGCCGCCGACCCGGCCCACGCCCGCCTCACCGACCCCACCCCCGACCACGCGGCCACCCCCGCCGTGGAGCCCGCTGCGCCCCTCGCCCCCGCTTCCTCCGTCGGCCCGGCTGCCGTACCCGCTGCGCCCAGCATCGGCCCCGCCGTGTCTTCGCAGCAGGCCAACCCGGACTCTGCCGCGCCCGCTGCGCCCGCCACCGGACCTGCTCAGGCACCGGAGGTGCCCGAAGCGCCCACTGCGGCCGCCGAAAGCCTCCAGCGGCCCCTGGCGCCGCTTCCCGGCACCACCCCGGCCACCCCGGCCACCCCGGCCGCCGAGGCAGCCGAGGGCACCCACGGCCCGTCCCACGCACCCGTCCCCGTCGCGCAGACCCCTCCGGCACAGAGCCCCGCCGCGGAGGTTCCCGCCACCTTCGAGACCGGCAACCGGCCGCTGCGCCCCGCCCGCACCCCCGGCGCCCGGACCCCCGCCACCCGATCCGGCAGCGCCCGGGCCGCCGCCGCTCGCGGCGCGGGCTACTCGGACCGGGACTACGGCTACTACCTCGACATGATCAGCAACGCCGTGGATCAGGCCCTGGAAGAGCACGGTGGCGATGCCGAGGCCGCGATCGCCGCGCTGGAGAAGAAGGCCATCCCGAACGGCATGGAGCTCTTCGACGCCACCCGGGTCGGCGCCACCTACGAGCACACCGTCTACCCCGAGACGATGGACTTCCTGCGCAAGAAGTCCCGCAACGGCGCCGACGACATCTGGGAAGGCCGCCACAAGTGGGAGAACACCCCCCTGCTCGACGACCTGCGCAAGGGCCGGCTGCTCCCGGTGGCGGTCGATGTCCTGGACACCAACGCCGCCTACTGCACCGCCCTGAAGACCCACCTGCCGATCGGCGCCCTGCAGCACCAGCCCGATGGCGGTTTCGACCCGAAGCGCTCCGGCATCTACCTGCTGCCCAAGCGCCCCGTCTGGCAGCACCCGCACCTGCCCGACCCGATCGGAGGCCGTCGCGAGACCGGGCCCGTGCTCCTCGACGACGCCACCGTCCGTCTCCTGATCCGCTGCCACAAGCTCGGCCTGTGCGATGCCCCGCACATCACCGAGGCCTGGACCTCCGGCGCGAGCGAAGGCCTGCTGGAGAAGTTCCGCCGCGTCCTGACCCTCGCCCGCGAGAACGCCATCACCACCTTCGACGCCGTCACCGAGGCGTACGTGAAGGCGATCTACGCCAAGTTCGTCTCCACCATCGGCGAATCCACCCACAACCGGGACCTGCGCCGGCCGGACTGGATGCACATCATCCGCTCCCAGGCCTTCGCCAACCTCTGGTACAAGGCCCACCGCGCCCACACCCACGGCCTGACCGTCGTCGCCCTGCGCGGCACCGACGAACTCCACATCACCAGCGACACCACCGACTGGCGCACGGTGTTCACCGAGGGCCGCCTGACCACCCAGATGAAGCTCAAGGACCAGTACACCCTCCCGCGCACCCGAAAGGCCGCCTGAACGTGTCGACCGACGGATGGAAGAACTTCGGCAAGCACGGCGCCCACCTGGATGCCGGCAACGTCCACGGCAAGATCGCCCTCGGCCGGGCCCTCGAGGACGCCCTGGAGCGCATGATCATCGAAGGTGGCATCAAGTCCCCCGTCACCACCCGCCGCGGCCTGCTCGCCCGGATGCGCTACCTCACCACCACCACCGGCGGCCCGGCCGCCCTCACCGCCGCCGGCATCACCGCCACCCCCCGCACCATCCGCGCCTGGACCCACGGCACCCAGCGCCCCCGCCCGGCCAACCTCGAAGCCATCGACACCGCCTACTGGAACCTGCGCGCGCACAACGTCCTTGCCAACCCCGGCGGCTTCAAGCAGCACCTCAACAACAACGGCCACGGCACCCGGATCGAGATCCACCCCGTCAACCAGGAACCCGTCACCCCCAAATACCGCCGCGACAACCTCCGCCTGCGCAGCATCCAGGTCCGCTACGTCTGGGACGAGGCCGTCGACGCCATGGTCGACGGCGACGAGGCAAAGCTCGAGGAGATCTGGGACGACGTCATCGCCGACCTCGACTCCGACTGGGGCGCCTACACCTACGTCTCCCACATCGGCCTCGGCGCCTGAGCACCGGCAACTGTCTACGACGGTGTTTTCTGGCCCGGGGGGTGACGGTTGCGCGGAAGAGGGAAGCCTCGCTGGATCACACCGGTCCGGTGGCCGGTAGCGTAGGGATCTTCGCCGGGTGCACTCCCGTGGAGTCCTTGAAGGCAGACGCCGATGACCGACATGCACGCTCAATGTGCGAGGGCTCGCCTCGACGCGGCCTTGGAGGGCCTCGCAGTCTTTCGCGGGGCGACCGCTCACCCCGAGGAGGCCAACTGCGAGTGCCACTGGGGCAGCGCGGAGGAGCTCGCCCTCCTCAAGGTGCCGGACATAAGGCTCGCCCCCGACCTCCTGCGGCGGACCTGGCAGCCTTCGGACTGGCGCGACCACGGCTCGGTGCTCCGCCGCATCTTGCCCCAGCTGGCGGGCGCTCTCGTCGACAGCCGATCGGAGTCGTTCCGGGACCGGGACGAGATCGGTCTCTCGCTCGCCCGCGGGAACTGGCAGGACTGGCCCCGGGAGCAGGCCGCGGCCGTGCGGGAGTTCCTGCACGCGTTCTGGGCCCACAGCCTTGTCACCGTCGGCCCCGTCGGGCACGTCTCTCTGACGCTTGCCCTGTGCGTCGAGGCGTCCGGCGAACTGAGCCCCTGGCTCGACGTCTGGGAGGCGCTGGAGCACCCGATGGCCGACCGGAACCTCGCGGAGGCAGTCGACACGTGGGACTACGACCTGCTTGCCGACGAACTCCCCTGGAGCACCTGGTCCGACAAGGACGAGAAGCTGGCCCTCCTCACCGCGTGGCTCACCCGCCATGCCCCCGCCCGCCTGAGAGCGAGCAACGCCCCGGACGACCTGCTCCAACGCCTGAGGCTGATCGGCCTCACCGGGCCCGCCCGCTGGCACGATCCACACTGGCCCGGCTACAGCTACTGACAGCGCGGAGCAGGCCGAAGCTCACCGGGCGAAAGCCAACCTCAGGCACCGATGGCAACCCCCGAACGGCCACCCGCACTACGAAGCCCCAGGGACCCGCCCCACTACAGTTCCGCCCCGTGACCGATGCCCCCCGCCGCACCGCTGCAGACGACGACGCACTCCTGGAACGGCTGCACAACCTCGCGTGGAGCACCGGAACCACAGGTGATCCCCGCGGCTGTCTCCCGGACCAGCCGTTCCCCCCGCTCACCAAGGCTGAGGTCGAGCAAGTGGAACAGCAGCTCGGCTACGAGCTGCCGCTCCTGCTCCGACGCATCTACACCGAGATCGGCGATGGAGGATTCGGCCCGGAAGGCGGCCTCGCCTCGCTGACACCGCGCCACATCCCGCACTGGCACACCCAACTGGCCCTGCGCAACCTCCCTCCACACGCGAGGGCCGAAGTACGGACGGCCGGCCTCCTGGCTCTTCCTGACAGGCGGCGGCTGCAGCATGCAGTGGCACCTCTCGCTGATCGCCATCGACAACCCCGTCCTGCTCTGGGACGCCGACGGCTGGGAACCCGACTGGGGCGAAAACCCCCACGACGGCCTGTGCTACGCCGCGCCGTCGCTTCGTCAATGGCTGTGGACCTGGGCGGACGGAGGCAACGTGTGGGACGAAGCACTCAAGATCATTTAGGGGCTGCGCCCCGGCGCCTGCCACCAGACCAGAGCGGGGGTAGGGCATCGGACAGCACAGCGCCGAAGATCAGGGCCACCCGGTCGGCGGTGCCAGGGCCCGGCACGCAGCATCGCGTACGCTCGCGGCCTCATCCGTCGTGAGCCGTTCGAGCGCGGCTCGGACCTCGGGAGCCGGCCTCCCGGACAGTGCCCACGCCGCCCAGCACCGGACCTCGTGATCGGCATCGCCGGTGCAGGCGATCAGAGCATCGGTGACCATCGCTTCGTGTGACCCGTAGAGTGCGAACACAGCCGCTCTTCGGACCTCGGGTGCGGCGTCGGATGTGCCGGTGACCAGGATGTCCAGAGACCGTGCGGGGTCGCCCGTGCCGAAGTGGGTGCCGAAGGTGGTCATCACGTGGGCGCGTACCCCGGGGTCCGGGTCCAAGGCCGCGTCGGCGACCAGCCCAAAGTGCCTGGTCCCGCCGAAGTCGATGATGCTCAGCCACAGGAGGCCGACCATCCGTACCCGGGGGTCGTCGGAAGCGACACAGTCCAGCGTCGCCCTGAACGCGGTCCCGGGCCAGGCCTTGAAGAGTTCCATGAGGTCGAGCTGCAGCGCGGCAGCCCCGTCGTCGTCCTCGCGATAGGTCACCATCGCCCGCAGCAAGGCCGGCAGGGCGTCTTGGCCACAGGCACCCGCCAGGGCGTGGGCGATGTGGTCCCGCGCGAAGGAATCGCGCGCTGCGACATAACGGGCGAGTCGTTGCTCCAGCTCCGGTCGCAGGAACGCGGCAGCCGGTGTCCGCAGCTCCTCCACCAAAGACTCGGACCGAAGACGGGCGTCGGGCCCACGCCCGGCACCCGTAGCGAGCCGCGCGTCCAACTCGCTCAACGCCCGCTCCAACGCCGCCCGCTCCATCGCCGCGTCCGCCGCCCCACCAGACCCTGCCATGCGACTCACCCTACGGGCGGGCATTGCCGGCCTGCTGCTCAAGAGCCAGCTACCCCTCAGCCATCACGGACCGAACCAGCCGGAGTCGGCCAGCGAAACGGTACAGGCGTTGTTGGACATTCAGCCCTGCCCCGAAAGGCGGACCCACCCGGCGCCGACGCTGCGCCGCCCGCAAGAGAGCCCGGGCACCGACCGCAGCCCCGGAGCACGAGCTACGGGCATATCCAGCAGTACAAGCCATGTCCCCGGTCGGCGGCCCGCTCCGCGAGGGCGGCCAACTGCCGGAGAAAGTCGGCGAGATGACCTGCATCGGCCGGTGCCGGGAACCGCATCGAGCGGGCCAGGCTCCCGGCGAGGTCCTCCAGGAACTCGCGATCAGCGCTCGCGAGTGCATCGCGCAGGGTCTCGGTGAGCGACACGCTGACGACATCGCCCTCGCCCACCTCGGCAACCAGGCGGCCGTACCGCGGGTCGGACCTGATGACACTTGCGGGTCGGCCCGTCAGAACGAACTCGACCGTCAACAGGTCCACGACCGGGTCGACGCCCTTCACCACGAACTGGTCGTACCCAGCCCCCGTGGATTCGCCGTCTTCGCGCACGACCGCCCGCTCGGCATCCTGATCATCTGCGGCGGCGTAGTAGCCGAAGAGAACTCCCATACGCTCGATCATGACAGCCACCGACGAGCGCCAGCCCCCACCCCCAAAGCCTCACCCCGCCCCGGGCCGCGCCCCTACTCATCAGCCGCCCACACTCCCAACCCCCGACTCCGTCCCGCCGCTGCTCCACACCCTCCCCCTGGGCGGACGGAGGCAGCGTGTGGGACGAAGCACTCAAGATCATTTAGGCGCTGCGACCACCCTGCCAGGAAGCGACAGCACCGGTCCCTGATCAGAGCGTTGCCGCAGCCACGACGGGGCCGGCACCCGGCCGACTACTGGATGCCCCAGCGGTGGGGATGGCCGGGATCAGCGGGGCAGGCGAAGACGTTGAGCTCGCCGAATCGGCCGACGGTGACCGCGGTGGGGGTGGCGCGGCGATGGGTGGTCAGGTTTCGCTCTTCCAGCGGTCTCCAGCTGCCACTGCCGCCGTCCCACTCCGAGCTGTCGATGGTCAGCAGAAGGTGCATCGGTGTCCGGCAGGTCTGGCAGTCCATGGGGTAGGGGTCCGTCGCGTGCCAGGAGGCGAAGCCGCCGACGCGCCAGCCGGGCGGGATGGACAGGTCGTACTGGTAGCCGATCGGCCGCGCGCACTGCCCGTCCGTCGACCGAGCAGCCTCCTCCTGCGCCTCGTCCCAGGCATCGAGCCGGGCGCACAGGTCCTCGGGCAGCAGGCCGGCGAACGGGTAGGTGGCCACCTGCTCCGGGTGCAAGACGCAGGGCTCGGGAACGAACCCGTCCGATCCGACGACCAGCGGCTGCGGCTGCGCCGTCAGCACCTCGCCGACCTCCCACGACCGCCGCCAGCGAAGGTGCAGCTCCAGGTCGTACCGGCCCGGGCCGTGGGCGTTGAAGGGGCACCAGAACACCTGGAACAGGTCGCAGCCCTCCGGCCCGATCGGCAGGTCGGGGACATCCCGCCGGTACAGCTGCGCCAGGCCGATCATCGGAAGTGGGTCCGTCTCCGATGCCCCGGGGATCCGGTGCTCCCGGTGCAGCTCCTCCAGCAGCTCCCGTTCCTCCGCCGTCGGGCCCGGGTCCTGGCTGCGGGCCCACGCGGTGGCCAGCACCTGCCGGTAGCGGCGGACGTTCTCCGGGCGGCGGCCCCGCCCGCGGCCGTGGGCCTCGCCGCACAGCGGCCACGGCTCGTCCGCCGGCCACAGCATCGGACCTCCCACCGAGCTCTCCGAAACCTGCGGTCTCCCCGGCCGCGGATGCAGGCGCGTCGTTGTACCCCGGTAGGCACCCAGCTCCGGGAACAGCGCCTCGACATCGATCGGGCGCGGGGGTGTCGTCCTCGTCATGGACGCGACCCTAGAGACCCGACCGCCTCAGCCGTCGAGCACCCCCGCAGCAGCTTCCTATCTCGCGGACAGAGCCAACCGGGCCCTGGCCGGACAGGCGGGCCACCCGCCACCCGTGCCCCGCCTGGTCCCCTGCCATCCCGCCCTACTGCTGCGCTGCCTACTGGCCGATCCTGTTTGACTGCGGCAGCCTCGCAGAGCGAGTGTCGGCACCCTCTGCCGGTCGGCTAGAAGAGACCGGTGCGCATGAGCTCCGTGAGGTTGTCGGGGATGGCGCGCAGCCACGGGCTGCGGACGGCCGGCAACCGGACCAGAGCGTCCCGGAACACTCCCGGGTCGGCCCGGAACAAGTAGGGGGAACGCGGCATGGGCGGATCGTCGCGCAAGACGCCGTCCGGCAAACCGCCCGACGCGGGGACGGCCAGGTGCGGTGCGGGGAAGGCCAGCCACCGCCACACCCCGAACGGCAGGGACACCGGGCATGCAGAGCCGGCCGGGGTCCAGACCTCCCCCGTCTGCGGATGGGCCGGCACGAGGCAGATGTCAGCGTCCCCGCCCGGAAGGGGCAGGCCCGGCCCAGCCAGCACCGCGCGTCGCACCGACGGACCGGCCGGCAGCAGGGCATCGAGGGCGCGTTGGAACACCTCCTTGACCAGACCGTCCGGGACGGTCACCGGCCCGCCCTGCGAGGCCACCAGCAGATGGGCGAGCGCCCGACCGGCTGCCGCCTCCCACCGCGGACTCCACGACCAGTAGTGGCTCGTCCCCCGCCGCGACCCCCACGTGGCGATCGGTTCGAACGGCGGCGTGCCCTCCCGCTCTTCCAACAGCTCCTCCCACGAGAGCGGCGCGGCGTCGGCACCCCCGACGGGAACGCGGCACACGGCATCCGGGGCCAGCCATACGGCCTGCCACAGAGAGCAGTCGTCGATCCGGCTCGCCACGGGCAGACCGCACCCCTCACAAGCCATGTTGGGGCCGTCCGCTCCGCCAAGACCGCAGCAGTAACCCCCACTCCTCTCCGGGATCAGCACGGTGCCCCGGGCATCGCCGGGCGCGATGACAATCGCGCCAGGTACGCCGTCAGAAAGGGCGTAGACAGGCGCATAGAAACCGCGGGCCATCGCCTCGCCCGGATCCACCTCCTCCCAGCTGCGCCACGGTGGTCCAGAAGGCTCCGGGTCCACGGCGAACGTGCCCGACTCCATGAGCACCGGAAGCTGAGTCCCGTTCCCGTACTTCTGATGGGCGTGGACCGGCAGCGCGACCGGGGACGGCGGGATGGTCAGCTCAGCACAGCACCCAGCACACACAAAAACGAACAAACGTCCTCCACCGGAGAAGCAACAGGGCATCGTCGCAGCCTCGCGCCGGACCGGCCAACGCGTTATTCATCCGCTGCTGGGCCGAGCACCGCCGCCGCGTGAGCCCGCCAAGGACAGCCGCTGCGCCGCTCCCAGGACAGCTGTCCGAGCGGTCTGCCACACTCGGCCCGTGGCGGTGGATCCGACGAAGCTGCGAGAAACGGTCAGCACAGCCGTGTGGGAGCTCCACTCCTGTACCCACCGTCAACTCACCGAGCTCGGGCTGCCGATACCCACGGAAGACACAGGCACGAAGAGCCAGCGCCTGGAAGCCTGCCTCAAAGCCCTCCCGGACGACGACCTCCTCCAAGCCGCACAGCGCCTCCTCCACTCCCCACACGCGTCCGCCCGCGACAAGGAGCGGTTCGCCCTCGAAGACGCCGTCTGGGACGCCGAAACGGTCATCGAAATCCCAGGCCGGGCACGGTGCGAGCTCGCCGACGCGATCGACCTCGACGAGCTGCTCCACCGCCCAGACAGGTTCGAGCGCGCACTGGAACGCTTCTGGCACCTGGACGACGACCCGAATGTCGGGTGTCCGGTGTTCAATACCGGGGTGGTGGACTGGGCACGCATACACGACAGCAGATTCGATGTCGATCGCGTCCCGGCGCTCCTGGCACAGCTGGAACGCCGAGACGACGCGGATGCGTGGCAGGAGCTGGCCTGGCGGCTCGTCCTCGAGGGCGACCTGGTCTTTCCGGCCGGCTTCGCCGCTCTGCCGCAGCTGGTGCGCCTCGCGCCGCGCAGCATGCAGGCGCGCGCCTTGGCGGGGCGGATCCTCGAGCGCGCGGCCGGGCACCACGCCTGCGACGACCTGCTGGCGGACTGCGCGGGCACGATCACGGAGTTCGGCGAGACGCTGGACCGGCACCTGCGGTCGCGGCCAGCCGACTATCTCGTCTCCTTCCGTGCTCTGCTCGCCGTCGCGCAGGAGTACCACTGGGCGAACGCCATAGAGGGCTTCACGGATGACATCTACGAGCTGGAATGCCCGCACTGCGCTGCGGCGATGAAGATCGCCGTCGGCCGGTTCGGGTGCTACGCACAGGTGTGGGACAGCGACGAGGAGCTGCGACGGGAACTGCGACCGGCCGTTGCCGAGGAACTCACCGGGACCGGCCGGGGGATGCACCGGACCGCGGTCCGTGACGGGCAGGGGGCGCTCGCCGACGGGATCGCCCACCTCTTCGGCGACGCGCAATGCCCGGTGTGCGCCAGCGTCTTCAACATCGCGGACGAGTACACCCACGCCAACCGTCCGGCCGCATTCATCGATCGGGTCTTCTTCTCGGCCCAGGACACCGGAGCGGGCGCATCCCCCAGCCGCCCGGCAGACGGTGTCGGTACGAGGCCCTACGCTGCGCCCGGAACGAAGCCGCGCAGACAGGGACCGTGATGGCGTTGACGTTGGATGAGGCCGTGGAGCAGCTCGGCCACCGGTTGTCGCCGAAGCGGCGTTCCGCCGCGACGCGGCTGCGCCGGCTTGCCGACTCCGCAGCGGGTCCGCCGCTCCTGGAGGCCCTTGAGCGGGAGGTACGTGACTCCCGTACGTGGGAGACCCAGTACCAGATGGTCATGGCGCTGGGGATGTGCGGCCACCGCCCCGCGCTCGGCCTGCTCCGGGACCTTGCCCGGCGCCCGTTCGAGGCGACCATGGTGTACACCGCGCTCGGCGACGCCATCGTGCGGCTGAGCGCTCCCGCGGCCACAGGCGATTCCCTGCGCTGGTGCCTGGACAGCGGTACCCCGATGCTCGCCGACGGCGCGTTGCGTGCCGTGGCGATGCAGCGGCTGTGCCTGGACACGGCCACGATCGACCACGTCCTGGACTTCCTTGAGCCTCTGGACCCCCACGACGGTCTCCGGTTCTGGGCCGCGGCTGCCGCAGCGGGTTGGCCGGTCCCCCAGGTCACGAGGTTTCTCCACGAATGCGCAGCCGGTCCCCGGTCCGATGTGGCCGGTGCAGCCGCCTCGTCCCTGCAGGGCAAGTACCAGACCTACTCGCCCTTGTAGCAACCCGGCCGATCCACGTTCGACGGCGCGCCGGTGGCTGTTCGCGGTCGGTGGCTGGCCTGGTGGTTCCCGGAGCCCTGGTGGGGGGCCGGTCAGCGGCCGGCCAGGTGGCGGGAGGTGAGGTGGACTTCCTCGAGCTGGGCGGTGGTCAGGCGTCGGGCTTCCCAGATGATGGCGGCGACGTCCGCAGCGCGGGCGTGGAGCGGCGGTAGGTCGTCTGGGAGGCGAATGCCGCCGAGCGCGGCCAGGTCGGGGGCGGGGATGCCGAGCAGGCCCGCGAAGCCGGCGACCAGTTCGGGGGTCGCTGCGACGGTGCCGTGGCCGATTCCGCCGATGGTGGACGCAGACAGGTAGATCAGCCCGCCCGTCACCGCATACAGGGCCTTGGCCGTGCACGTCCAGGTGAGGTTCCGGCTATGCGTGAGCTCCAGGAGCACCGCGCCGAAGCCCGGCTCGTACCGGTGGTACGGCCGGTCGGTCCCGCCCCGCCCCTCCCGCGACACAAGCGGCTGCGCCCGGATCGCGTCCAGCAGCGGGCGCCGGTTCTCGGCGGGCATGACCATCGTGTTGTAGACGACACGACTGACCGACCAGTGCGGATTGCGGGTGACCGGCGTGAGGTCGTCGGGTACCGGCTGCCCGGCCAGGACGAAAAGGTCGGCGGCGTGCAGGCCGAGTACCGGCCCGAGGTCCCTGAGCAGCCGCCCGGTCTGCGGCCGCCCGTCGAGTACGGCCCGCAGCTCCTCGGGGTCGGTGCCGGCTGCCGCGGAGAGCGCGGTGGAGTCGAGCGTCCGGTGGTCCATCAGACGCGCCAGCAGCGAACCGAACGCCAGTACTCCTCTCATACCGTCAGCCTATCGATCCGCATGGAGGTCATCCGGTGTCCGGCCCCGGCTCGGGATCCGCAGGCCCAGGGCGGCAGTCTTCGGGCAAGGCGACGCGCAGCAGCCCGCCGCCGTTGCCCTGCGGCCAGCCGGCCGCGGTGAAGGGCCGCCGTGCTGCGATACAGAACCCGCCCGGTCCACCAGTTCTGTATCGCCGACAATTCACCCCAGATGCATTACACATGAGTGCCTGGCAGCCACCGACCTCACATTACATAACATCGGCGGCCAACCCTCGCCCCTTAGTTGCCAATTACAGTGATCTAAACCAGAGTGACAGGTTTGGACCTGACGGAAAGTCACGGAGAGCTTCTGCAGCAGAGGAACGGCGGTGCCTGGCCGACCCCACAGATCTCTCGGCTCCGCCGGAGGCGGAACGAGCCCGGAGGAAACTGAGGACGCTAGGATGAGGACACACAGCACCCACGCGGACACCCTATCCGAGCCGATTCCCAGTGAAACCAGCAGGTCATAGCGGTTTTGAGAGAGCTATCCGATGAGGAAGCCCATGTTGCATTACAGAGATGAGAGCCGGGCCAGCGGTGACCTCAACCACCCACTGCGTCGAGCTGTCCCACCCTACGCTGGCCTAGCCAGCTGGCGTCGCGGAGCGACGCCGCAGCATTCCGTCACGGCAGTGACGGCGCGTCATGTCTCCGGAGGAGACGGCGCG
>NZ_JBFAXX010000073.1:0-37086 GCF_040680995.1 Kitasatospora sp. NPDC051914 | reverse complement strand
CACCGCAGCGATCTGGCACAACCACAAGACCGGCCAGCCAACACTGCGGTCACTCACCGCCTACGACCACTGACCTTGGAATCAACCATCTAGGCCATGCCACCGACAGCTCGGTCCGGCACCGGAACGCCCCGTCAGCCCGCGAGCTCCGCCAGCGGGACGCCGGTGTCGGCCAGCCGGGCCGTGTCCACCGGTCGGCCCGAGCGGACCAGGTCGCGGATCGGGTCGACGACGTCCCACACGTTCACGTTCATACCGGCGAGCACCCGCCCGCCCGACATCCAGAACGCGATGAACTCCCGCCCCGGGACGTCCCCGCGGAACACCACCTCGTCGTACCCCTCGGGCTCCGCGTAGCCGGTGTACTCCATGCCCAGGTCGTACTGGTCGGTGAAGAAGTACGGCACCCGGTGGTACACCGCGTCCTGACCGAGCATCGACTTCGCCGCCGTGGCGGGCTGGTTGAGCGCGTTCGCCCAGTGCTCGACCCGGATCGGCTTCCCGAACAGCGGGTGGAAGGCGTTGGCGACGTCGCCGGCGGCGAAGACGTCCGGGTGCGAGGTGCGCAGGTGCTCGTCGGTGCGGACGCCGTTCTCCACCGTCAGCCCGGCGGCCTCGGCGAGCCGGGTGTTGGGGGTGATGCCGACGCCGACGACGACCGTGTCCGCGGGCACCAGGGTGCCGTCGGCCAGCCGCACCCCGCCGTCCTCCACCGCCGCCACCTTCACGCCGAAGCGCAGGTCCACGCCGTGCGCCCGGTGCAGATCCGCGAAGACCTGTGCGACCTCGCGGCCCAGCACCCGCAGCAGCGGCAGTTCGGCGACCTCCAGCACCGTCACCTGCGCGCCGGCGAGCCGGGCGGCCGCCGCAGTCTCCAGGCCGATCCAACCGGCCCCGACGATGACGATCCGCGCGCCCGGGGTGAACTGCGCCCTGATCCGCTCGCTGTCGCCGACCCGGCGCAGCTTCAGCACCTCCGGCCGGTCGCCGCCCGGGACGGGCAGCGGACGCGGCGAGGCCCCGGTGGCCAGCAGCAGCTTGGCGAAGCCCACCCGGCCGCCGTCGGCGAGGGTCACCGTGTGCCCGTCCGGGTCGATCGCGGTCACCGCCGTTCCCAGACGCAGCGTCACGTCGTTGGCGGCGTACCAGTCCGCCGGGTGGACCTCGAACTCGGCGCGCGGCGTCTTCCCCTGCAGATAGCCCTTGGAGAGCGGCGGCCGCTCGTACGGCAGGTCGGGCTCCTCGCCGATCAGCTCGATCGGGCCGGTGTGGCCCTCCGCGCGCAGTGCCTCGGCGGCCTTCGCCCCGGCCAGGCTCGCACCGACGATGACGTACGGCTCCATGCTCGCTCCCTTGCTCGACTCCGCCGCCCGCCGACCGGGCCCGCCACACCGGAGCATGCCTTCCCGAAGGCCGATCGGCGCCGCCGACACCCCGGCGCGCGCCCCTCCCGCGGTCGTACCGGGGCGGTGCGCCCGGGATGCGCGCGCTGATCCGACGCGAACGGTCCGACACGTCCTAGGCTGAGCAGGGCCACGAACCGGAAGGAGACGCCCGCATGGGTGAGCAGAAGGCCAGGGTGCGGTGCGTGCCGGCGGTGCCGTGCTGGGTCAGCCTGATGGCCCGGGACCTCGGCGTCGCCCAGGCCTTCTACGGCCCACTGCTCGGCTGGGCCTTCGAGCCCGGGCCGGACCGCTGGGGCGACTACGTGTGGGCGGTGGTCGACGGTGTGGAGGTGGCCGGCATCGGGGTGATGGCCGGGGACTGGCAGCCGCCGGTGGCGTGGACGACGTACTTCGGCATCGAGAGCGCCGACCGGGCCGGCGAGCGCGTCCGGGAGCGCGGCGGCACGCTGGCGGTCGGCCCGCTCTCCTTCGACGCCGGGCGGGTGGCGCTGGCCGCCGACCCGCAGGGAGCGGCCTTCGGGATCTGGGAGGGCGAGCCCGGCTTCGAGACCTGGATGAGCGAGCCGGGGGCCCCGGTCTGGATCGAACTGCGCAGCCCGGACCCGTTCGCCGCGGCGCTGTTCTACGGCGAGGTGTTCCGCTGGGACTCCCGCGACATCGACCACTTCGAGGTCCGCTACGAGCACGAGCGGGTGGTGCTGCGTTCGGAGGGCCGCAGTGTGGCGGCGCTGCGGGCGGCCCTCGGCGGCGTCCCGCACTGGGAGGTGTTCTTCTCCGTCGCCGACACCGACGAGGCCGTCCGCCGGGCGGTCGAGCTCGGCGGCAGTGTCGCGGCGCCCGCCGAGGACGGGCCGTACGGCCGGACGGCCCGCCTGCGGGACACCGAGGGCGGGCACTTCTCGGTGATCGGCCCGGGCCACACCCTGCAGGAGAGCTGACCCGGCCGGCCTGCTCAGCGGTCGGCGGTGGCGTGTGCGAAGAGCCTCCGCACGGCCTCGGGGAGCTCCTCGGCGCACCGCACGGGGCGGCGGAACTCGAAGCGGGCGTCGAGCATCCGGCCGTCCTCGCCGAGCAGCCGCAGCCGCAGGCCGAAGCGGTCCAGGGCGACCGGCCGCACCTCGCGGATCGTGTCGGCGTCCGGTGCGCAGCGCTGCCCGGCGGCGCGCAGGCCGAGCGCGTGCACCTGGTCGGCGTGGGACGCGGCCAGGTGCTGGAGCAGCAGGGTCTCCTCGCGGGCGACCGGGTCGGGCGCGGCAGCGGCGAAGGCGGCCGGGTCGACGCAGCACTCGCTGCCCCACAGGTCTTCCACCGCGAGGTGCTCGGGTACCAGGCAGAGCAGCACCCGGCCCTCGGCGCGACGGTGCGGGAAGAGCGCCTCGATGCGGGCCGGTGTGGCCTGCGAGAGCACGGTGAGCGGGCCCTGGACGGCGGCGCGGCCGCGGATGCGGTACGGCAGCGCGACCGGTGCCACGTCCACGGCGTCCAGCTCGGCGTTCACCGGGCCTTCCCCGCGGGCGAGGACGGCGATCCGGTGCAGTGGCGAGGTCTCCCCGACGAGGACGGCGACGGCCCCGTCCGGGAGCACCGCGCAGTCGACGAAGGGCGGGAGCCCGGGGCGCTCGACCAGGTCGGTCCCCGGCACGTCCAGGACCACCGAGGAGGCGCACTCCAGCAGCGTACGGATTCGTTCTGCACCACTCGGCACGGCGTCGGACATCGCCCCTCCTCATCAGATTAGGTAAGCCTAGCCTAATCTTCGGATTCCGCCAGAGGGGTCGGGGTGGGCCGCGGGTCAGCCGGCCTCCGCGCCCAGCATGCGCAGCACCAGCACGCTGTACCGGCGGCCGAGCTCCTCGGGCGACTCGGTGGAGCGGTCGGTGTACCAGCGGGCGACGTCGATGCCGAGCGAGGTGACGGCGCGGGCGGCCGTCCGGGCGTCCGGCACCTCGAACTCGCCGCGGGCGACGCCCTTCTCGATGATCCGGCGGACGGTGTCCTCGATCCGGATGCGCAGCTCGGCGACCTCGGCGAAGGCGTCCTCCGGCAGGGCGTGCAGCTCGTTGTTGACGATCCGGCCGACCGTGTGGCCGCGCGCGTGCCAGGCGGTGAACTCCTCGACCAGGTGCCGCATCTGCTCGACCGGCTCGCCGCTGGACGCCTCGGCGTCCTCGACCAGGGCGAGGGTCGACCGGTGGCCCGTCCGGCTGATCTCGGACAGCAGGGCCGCCTTGGACGGATAGTGGATGTAGAGCGCGGCGGGGCTCATCCCGGCGGCCGTGGCGATGTCCCGGGTCGTGGTGGCGTGGTAACCGCGGTTGGCGAAGGACTCCACGGCTGCGAGCAGCAGCCGCCGGGCGGTCTCGGTGCGCTCCCCGGGCCACAGGTCGGCGGTTGCTTGGTCGGTCATGGCGTCAATCCTCGCAGACGGATCAAGGCCGGAGTGCGCCCGGCTGTTGACAGTGTGGGCCGTCGCCAACATGCTAAGCAAGCGCTTAGTCACCACCCTGTCGAAAGATTACGGCGAAAGGTTCGGCGATGACACCCTCCTTCAAGGGCCAGGTGGCCCTGGTCACCGGCGCCAGCCGGGGCATCGGCCTCGGCATCGCACGCGAGCTCGTCCAGCGCGGCGCCAAGGTCTGCATCACCGCCCGCAACCCGGAGCCGCTCGAAGAGGCCGTCCGCGACCTCGGCGGCCCCGAGTGCGCGATAGCCGTGGCCGGCAAGGCCGACGACCCCGCCCACCAGGAGGAGGCCGTCGCCCGCACCATGGAGGCCTTCGGCCGGCTCGACATGCTGGTCAACAACACCGGCATCAACCCCGCCTACGGCCCGGTCCTCGACACCGACCCCGCGGTCGCCGCCAAGATCTTCGCCGTCAACGTCCTCGCCCCGCTCGCCTGGACCCGCCGCGCCCACGCGGCCTGGATGGGCGAGAACGGCGGCTCGGTCGTCAACGTCGCCTCCATCGCCGGCATCCGCGCCTCCGCCAACATCGGCATGTACGGCGTCAGCAAGGCCGCCGTCATCCGCCTCACCATGGAGCTCGCCGCCGAACTCGGCCCGAACATCCGGGTCAACGCGGTCGCCCCCGCCGTCGTGAAGACCAAGTTCGCCGAAGCCCTCTTCGAGGGCCGCGAGGAGAAGGTCGTCCGCGCCTACCCGCTCGGCCGCCTCGGCCTGCCCGAGGACGTCGCCGGCGCCGTCGCCTTCCTGCTCTCCCAGGACTCCGCCTGGATCACCGGCCAGACCCTCGTCGTCGACGGCGGCGTGACCCTGGGCGGCGGGCTGTGACCGGCCTCGCCGGGCAGGGCGTCGTCGTCACCGGCGCCGGCCGCGGCATCGGCGAAGCCCTCGCCGCCGCCTTCGCGGCCGCCGGCGCCCGCGTGGTCGTCAACGACCTCGACGCCGAGGCCGCCGAAGCGGTCGCCGCCCGGATCGGCGGCATCCCCGCCCCCGGCGACGCCGCCTCCGCCGAAGGCGTCGCCGCCCTGATCGCCGCCGCCCGCAGCGCCCTCGGGCAGATCGACGTCTACTGCGCCAACGCCGGCATCGCCCCCGTCGGCGGCGCCGACGCCGGCCCCGAGGTCTGGGCCCGCGCCTGGGACGTCAACGTGATGTCCCACGTCCGCGCCGCCGAACAGCTCCTCCCCGAGTGGCTGGAGCGCGGCGAAGGCCGCTTCCTCGCCACCGTCTCCGCCGCCGGCCTGCTCACCATGCTCGGCTCCGCCCCGTACGCGGTGTCCAAGCACGGCGCGCTCGCCTTCGCCGAATGGCTCGCCGCCACCTACCGGCACCGCGGCCTCAAGGTGCACGCGCTGTGCCCGCAGGGCGTCCGCACCGACATGCTCAGCGGCACCGGCGCCGCGGGCCAGGTCCTGCTCACCCCCAACGCCATCGAACCCGCGGAGGCGGCGGAGGCCACGCTCAAGGCGATCGCCGAGGAGCGCTTCCTGATCCTGCCCCACCCCGAGGTCGCCGACTACTACGCGGCCCGCGCCACCACCCCCGACCGCTGGATCGGCGGCATGAACCACCTCCAGCAGGCCATCGAGAAGATGGAGGGCACCACCGCATGAAAGCCTGGCAGATCACCGAACTCGGCGAACCCGCCGAGGTCATGCGGCTGACCGACACCGAACGGCCCGTACCCGCCGACGGCCGGCTCCTCGTCAAGGTGCTCGCCGCCGCCGTCAACTTCCCCGACGCCCTGATGTGCCGCGGCCACTACCAGATCCGTCCGCCGCTGCCCTTCACCCCCGGCGTCGAACTCTGCGGCGAGATCGTCGAGGGCGACCGCGCCGGCGAACGCGTCATCGGCACCCCGCTGCTGCCCGACGGCGCCTTCGCCGAGTACGCCCTGATGGACCCGGCCGCGGCCTTCACCGCCCCGCCCGCCCTGGACGACGCCGAGGCCGCCGCCCTCCACATCGGCTACCAGACCGCCTGGTTCGGCCTGCACCGCCGCGCCCGCCTCCAGGCCGGCGAGACCCTCCTCGTGCACGCCGCCGCCGGAGGCGTCGGCAGTGCCGCCGTCCAGCTCGGCAAGGCCGCCGGCGCCCGCGTCATCGGCGTCGTCGGCGGGCCCGAGAAGGCCGCCGCCGCACAGGCGCTCGGCGCCGACCTGGTGATCGACCGCCACCGTGAGGACTTCGTCACCGCCGTCAAGGAGGCCACCGGCGGCCGCGGCGCCGACGTCGTCTTCGACCCGGTCGGCGGCGACGCCTACACCGGTTCCACCAAGTGCATCGCCTTCGAGGGCCGCATCCTCGTCGTCGGCTTCGCCGGCGGCAGCATCCCCGCCCCCGGTCTCAACCACGCCCTCGTCAAGAACTACGCCATCCTCGGCCTGCACTGGGGCCTGTACAACACGTACGACCCGCAGGCCGTCCGCGACTGCCACACCGAACTCACCGCCCTCGCCGCCAAGGGCATCGTCAAACCCCTCATCGGCGCACGCCTCCCCTTCGACCAGGCCGCCGCCGCCGTCCAGAAGGTCGCCGACGGCACCTCCATCGGCCGCCTGACCGTCCACCCGTAGAACCACTGAAGGAGCGCGGGGAACGGCGCGGAGTGGGAGGGCACTGTGTGTGCCCTCCCACTGCGCGCCGTTCCCCGCGCCCTTTTTGCGCTCCGCCGTTCCAGCAGGGTGAACCCGAGGGGCGCGTGGGGGCGCCCCTCGGGGTTCGTCTCAGCCGGCGATCGGGGCCGGGAGGTCCACCAGGCGGGCCAGGGCGGACCGGTGGGCGCCCGGGGTGCCGAGGGCGATCTGGTCGGCCTTGGCGCGCTTGAGGTAGAGGTGCGCCGGGTGCTCCCAGGTCATCCCGATGCCGCCGTGCAGCTGCACGCACTCCTCGGCCGCCCGCACCGCCACCACCCCGCAGTGGGCCTGCGCCACCGCGACGGCGATCTCCGCGTCGGCATCGTCCCGCGCCAGCACGTCCACCGCGTACCGGGCGGCCGCCCGCGCCCCGACCGTCTCCAGCCAGAGGTCCGCGAGCCGGTGCTTCAGCGCCTGGAACGACCCCACGGGCCGCGCGAACTGCGTCCGCTGCTTCAGGTACGCCACCGTGGTGGCCACGCACCACTCCGCAAGGCCCAGCTGCTCGGAGGCGAGCAGCCCGGCCCCCGTCAGCAGCGCCTGCCGCACGGCCGCCTCGGCCGCTGCACCGGCGGCCAGCCGCCGCCCGGGCACCCCGGTCAGCGCGAGGTCGGCCAGCGGGCGGGTGAGGTCCAGCGACGTCCGGCGGGCGACGGTCAGTCCCGCCGCCGCCGCGTCGACCGCGTACAGGGCGGCCCCGTCCGGCCCGACGGCCGGCACCAGCAGCACGTCCGCGACGAGGGCGTCGGCGACCGAGGTGACCCGGCCGCTGAGGGTGCCCGCGCCGTCGACCCGCACGGTCGCCGGGAAGCCCGCACCGGGCGCGGTGGACAGCGGTACGGCGAGCGCGGCGGTCCGCTCCCCGCCGGCGAGCGCCGACACCAGCTCCTCGGCGCCGCAGGCGAGCAGGGCGGTCGTCGCGAGCACGGCACTGCCGAGGAACGGCACGGGCGCCGCGCTGCGCCCCAACTCCTCCAGGACGACCGCGGTTTCGCGCAGCGAGGCGCCGGCCCCGCCGAGCGCCTCGGGCACCTGGAGGCCGGCGGTGCCGAGGTCGGCGGCGAGCTTGCGCCACAGCGCCGGGTCGTACGGAGCCGACCCCTCGCAGCGGGCGAGGATCGCCTCGGGCGGGCAGTGATCGTCGAGCAACGCCCTTACGCTGCTGCGCAGTTCTTCCTCGACCTCGGAGTACAGCAGGTCGGCCGGGCCGGTGGCGTCGGTCATCGCGGCAGCTCCTTCCAGGGCACGTTCTTGTCGGCGCGCGGCTCGCCGGGCAGGCCGAGGACGCGCTCGGCGATGATGTTGCGCAGGATCTCCGAGGTGCCGCCCTCGATGGAGTTGCCCTTGGCGCGGAGGTAGCGGTAGCCGGCCTCGCGGCCGGTGAAGTCGACGTGGTCGGGCCGGACCATCGTCCAGTCGTCGTACGCGAGGCCGTCCTCGGCGAGGAGTTCGACCTCCAGGCCGCTCAACTCCTGGGCGAGCCGGGCGAAGGCGAGCTTCATTGCGGCGCCCTCGGGGCCGGGCTGGCCGAGCGCGAGCTGCTGGCGCAGCCGTTCGCCGGTGAGCCGGGCGACCTCGGCGTCCACCCAGCCCTTGAGGAGGCGCTGGTGGAGGTCGTGGGTGCGCAGGTCCGGCCGGGCGCGCCAGGTCTCGGCGACGACGCCGACCATGCCGGCCTCGCGCGGGGCGGCCTGGCCGCCGATGGCGACCCGCTCGTTGTTGAGGGTGGTCTGGGCGACCTGCCAGCCCTCGCCGACGGCGCCGAGCCGGTGGGCGTCGGGGATGCGGACGCCGGTGAGGAAGACCTCGTTGAACTCGGCCTCGCCGGTGATCTGCCGCAGCGGCCGGACGTCGACGCCGGGGTCGGTCATGTCGCAGACGAAGTAGGTGATGCCCTGGTGCTTGGGCACGTCCGGGTCGGTGCGGGCGATCAGGATGGCCCAGCGGGCGGTGTGCGCGCTGGAGGTCCACACCTTCTGGCCGTCGACCGTCCAGGTGTCGCCGTCGAGGACGGCCCGGGTGCCGAGCGCGGCGAGGTCGGAGCCGGCGCCGGGCTCGGAGAAGAGCTGGCACCACACCTCCTCGCCCGTCCACAGCGGCCGCAGGAAGCGCTGCTTCTGCTCCTCGGTGCCGTACTTGAGGATGGTGGGGGCGGCCATGCCGAGGCCGATGCCGATCTTCCGCGGGTCGTTGCCGGGCGCCCCGGCGGCGGCCAGCTCGGCGTCCACGACGGCCTGCAGGGGCCGTGGCGCGCCGAGGCCGCCGAGCCCCTCGGGGAAGTGCACCCAGGCGAGGCCGGCGTCGAAGCGGGCCCGCAGGAAGTCGAGCCGGTCGGTGGTGGCGGGGTCGTGCGTGGCGAGCAGTGCCGCGACGCGGCCCTGGATTTCCTGTGCGCCGATGGCCATCTCAGCCCTCCTTCTTCTGGTGGCGCGCCAGTTCGCGGCGGGCGAGCGAGCGGCGGTGCACCTCGTCGGGGCCGTCGGCGAGCCGCAGGGTGCGGTTGCCGGCCCAGAGCTGGGCGAGCGGGGTGTCCTGGCTGACGCCGGCGGCGCCGTGCGCCTGGACGGCCTTGTCGAGGACCCACTCGACGGTCTGCGGGACGATGATCTTGATGGCCTGGATCTCGGTGTGCGCACCGCGGTTGCCGACGGTGTCCATCAGCCAGGCGGTCTTGAGCACCAGCAGCCTGGCCTGCTCGATCCGCACCCGCGACTCGGCGATCCAGTCCTGCACCACGCCCTGGTCGGCGAGCGGCCGCCCGAACGCCACCCGGTCGAGGGCCCGACGGCACATCAGCTCCAGGGCCCGCTCGGCGATGCCGATGGCCCGCATGCAGTGGTGGATGCGGCCGGGGCCGAGCCGGGCCTGGGCGATGGCGAAGCCCGAGCCCTCCTCGCCGATCAGGTTGGCGGCCGGCACGCGGGCGTTCTCGAAGACCACCTCGGCGTGGCCGCCGTGGTCCTGGTCCTCGTAGCCGAAGACGGTCATGCCGCGCTTCACGGTGACGCCCGGGGTGTCGCGGGGCACCAGGATCATCGACTGCTGCCGGTGCTTGGCGGCGGTGGGGTCGGTCTTGCCCATCACGATGAAGATCCGGCAGTTGGGGTTCATCGCGCCGGTGATGTACCACTTGCGGCCGTTGACGACGTACTCGTCGCCGTCCCGCTCGATCCGGGTGGTGATGTTGGAGGCGTCGGAGGAGGCGACGTCGGGCTCGGTCATGGCGAAGGCGGAGCGGATCTCGCCGGCGAGCAGCGGCTCCAGCCACTGCTTGCGCTGCTCCTCGCTGCCGAACTGGTCGAGGACCTCCATGTTGCCGGTGTCCGGGGCGGCGCAGTTGAGCGCGGCGGGGGCGAGCAGCACGGACCGGCCGGTGATCTCGGCGAGCGGCGCGTACTGGAGGTTGGTGAGGCCGGCGCCGGACTCGCCGGGAAGGAAGAGGTTCCACAGACCACGTTCCCTGGCGACCGCCCGGAGGTCGCCGACGACCGCCGGGATGGTCCACGGTTCGCGGGCCGGGTCGGCGAGTTGGGCCGCGAGCACCGGCTCGGCCGGGTACACGTGCTCGTCCATGAAGTCGAGCAGTCGGGAGCGGAGCTCCTCGGTGCGGGTGTCGAAGGAGAAGTCCACGGGTCAGCGCTCCTTGAGTGCGGTGAGGCCGAACTGCACGAACAGCGGGACGAGTTCGCCGACGCGGTCGAAGCCGGCGCCGACCGTGCCGCCCTGGGTGAAGCGGTAGTGGATGCCCTCCAGCACCACCGCGAGCTTGAACGAGGCGAAGCCGGTGTACCAGCCGAGCGCGGAGACGTCCCGGCCGGAGCCGGCCGCGTAGCGGGCGACGAGTTCGGCGGTCTCCGGGAAGCCCTCGGCGAGCGCCGCACCGGGCAGCACGCCGTCGAAGCGGCGGGCGAGTTCGGTGTACATCACCAGCAGGCCGAGGTCGGTGAGCGGGTCGCCGAGGGTGGACATCTCCCAGTCGAGCACCGCCCGGATGCGGTCGTCCGGGCCGACCAGGACGTTGTCCAGCCGGTAGTCGCCGTGCACCAGCGCGGGGGCGGGGGAGGCGGGTAGGGTGCGGGCGAGCTGCTCGTGCAGGTCGTCGATGCCGGCCACCTCGCGGCTCCGCGAGGCGTCCAGCTGCTTGCCCCAGCGGCGCAGCTGCCGCTCCAGGAAGCCCTCGGGGCGGCCGAAGGCGCCGAGTCCGACCGCCTCCGGCTCGACGGCGTGCAGGTCGACCAGGGTGTCGACCAGGTGCAGGCCGAGCGCGTGGACGCGGTCGGGGCCCAGTGCGGCGAGGGCCGCGGCGTCCCGGTGCGGTGTGCCCTCGACGTACTCCATGAGGTAGAACGGCGCGCCGATCACCTCGGCGTCCTCGACCAGCAGCAGCGGCTCCGGCACCGGCACCCGCGTCGGGTGCAGGCCGGCCAGCACGGTGTACTCGCGGGTCATGTCGTGCGCGGTGGCGAGGACGTGCCCCAGCGGCGGGCGGCGCAGCACCCACCGCCCGGTGCCGTCCTCCAGCAGATAGGTCAGGTTGGACTTGCCGCCCTCGAACAGCCGCGCGCGCAGCGGTCCGGTGACGGTGCCCGGCAGGTCGGCGTCGAGCCGCTCGCGCAGCCGGTCCAGGTCGAGACCGGGAGGAGTCTCGGGGGTGTCGCTCATGGGCCTCGCCTCGGGAAGGACGGTGTGGACGGAACGCTGACTAAGCGCTTGCTTAGCTTCGTCCCCGCGCCTTCCCCTTGTCAACGGCCCGCACCGTCCTGCAGGTGCCCCCGGCGCCCCCGGGCGGTCGCCCGCGTGCCCCCGAAACCGGGGAGCCCGGCCGCTGTGGGGCGGCCGGGCTCCTGCTGGGGGGTCGAGCGGTCAGTGGCCGCCCTCGTCGACGACCTCGACGTCCTCGATGTTCTGCTCGATGGCGTCGGCGGGCAGCGCGACGCGGATCGCCCAGGCGTAGATGCCCAGCGCGAAGGCCGCGACCAGGGCCATGTCCCACCACATCGGGATGCGGCCGACGCCGTCGCCGAAGCCGCCCTGCCAGGAGATCAGGCCGAGGCCGATCAGGTAGGCCGGCAGCCACTGCGCCGGGCGCCAGTCGAGCCGGGGCGCGTTCGGCAGGCCCTTGCGGGTGGCGTACGCGGCGTAGCTGCCGAGCAGCAGGTAGCCGATGAGGATCGCGATGCCCAGGCGGGCCAGGGTGTGCCAGCCGGTCCAGTAGATGATCAGGGTGGCGACCACGAAGGACAGCGGCGCGACGACCTCGCCGAACGGCAGGCGGTAGGAGCGCTCGCGGTCCGGCAGGCGGCGGCGCAGGGCGCCGAAGGCGAGCGGGGCGCCGGCGTACATCAGCACCGAGGCGGAGGTGATGAAGCCGACCAGCTCCTGCCAGCTCGGGAAGGGCAGGAAGCAGATGACGCCGGTGACGAAGGAGATGGTCAGGCCGAACCACGGCACGCCGCGCTTGTCGACCTTCTCGAAGAGCTGCGGCGCGTAGCCGTTCTTGCTCAGGCCGTAGGAGATGCGCGAGGTGGAGGTGGTGTAGATCAGGCCGGTGCCGCCGGGGGAGACGATCGCGTCGAAGTACAGCACCCAGGCGAGCCAGCCGAGGCCGACCAGGGTGGCGAGGCCGGCGAACGGGCCGGAGATGCCGGGGAAGTCGAGGTTCTCCCAGCCCTTGGCGAAGGCGCCGGCGGGCAGTGCGGCGATGAAGACGACCTGCAGCAGGACGTAGATCGTGGTGCCGATGGCGACCGAGCCGAGCACCGCGCGGGGGATGTCGCGCTTGGGGTTCTTGCTCTCGCCGGCCAGCTGGATGGCCTGCTCGAAGCCGAGCAGGGCGAAGATGATGCCGCTGGTGCTGATCGCGGCGAGCACGCCCTTCAGGCCGAACGGCGCGAAGCCGTGCGAGGTGAAGTTGCCGCCGTGGAAGTTGGTCACCGCGAGCACGAAGATCGTGAGCAGCGGGATGAAGATCTTGAACCAGGTCGCCGCGGAGTTGGTGTGGGCCAGCACGCGGACGCCGAGGAAGTTCACCGCGACGAAGACGCCCATCAGCAGGACCGCGACCGCGAAGCCGCTGGGGGTGAGGGTGCCGTTGTCGTTGAGGAAGCCCTTGGCGAACTCCCAGTGGCCGGCGTACCCGATCATGGCCTCGACCTCGATCGGGGCGACCGTCGCGGCCTGCAGCCAGGAGAACCAGCCGAACGACATGCCGGCCAGGCCGCCGAAGGCGTAGTGCGGGTAGCGCGCGGTGCCGCCGGCAACCGGGAAGAGTCCGCCGAGCTCGGCGTGGACGAAGGCGAGCAGGACGATGGCGACCGCGCCGATGCCCCAGGAGATGAGCGCCGCCGGGCCGGCGACCATGACGGCGTTCTTGGCGCCGTAGAGCCAGCCGGAGCCGATGATCGAGCCGACGGAGGCCCAGAGGAGGCCGATCAGTCCGACCTCGCGCCGCAGGGAGCGACTGCCTGTGCCTGACGGCGGGGCGGAGGACGGGGCGAGCTGGTCGACAGAAGCCATGGGTGGGATTGACCTCTCGGATGAATGGCAGGGGTTGAGAGTTGCCCAAGGCTAGGCGGATCGATTTGCCGAACAGAACCCCATGATTCCGAAAAGTTATCTCCATCGAACGGAAATGATCATGAGTATTCGTCAAATTCCTTGCGGGGTACAAGAGTTGACGAATGTGCAGGTCGTCGGGAGGTTTCAAGATTTGAGCTTTTCTTGAGGAATTCCCGGAGGAGTATCGAACTCCGCGGTAGTGCATAATGATGAGGCGGGCCGGTGGAGATTTCCAGGGTCTGTTGTGGAAGGCTATGCAGTGCCCGGAAATGGTGCAGACCACCATTCAGCGCGGTTCGGGCGCTGCCGACCCGGGCTCCGTACGGGCCTCAGCCGCCCAGCACCTTGTCGCCGAGCGCGTTCACCGTGAACCACCGGTCGAACAACTGCCCGCCGACCTGTCCCGGCTCGGTGTCCTCGGCGAAGTAGTACAGCGGGTGCCCCTTGTAGAGCACCTGCTCCGTCCCGTCGGTGCGCTTGCCGACGCCGAGCAGGCCGTCGTCCACCCCGGTGCCCGCCACCGGGACGCCCTTGGTGGTGAGCGGCGGCCACTGCGCCGCGCACTCCTCGTAGCAGGTCGACTGCGTGGAGGTGTCGCCGGCGAACAGGTAGAGGGTGCGGCCCTGGGCGTCCACCAGGATCGGTCCGAGCCCGGCGTCCTCGCCCAGCGACACCCGGGTGCCCGGCATCAGCCGCTCGGTCGGCTCGGCCTCCGCACTCGGCGCCGGGGCCGCCGGCTCCGACTCCTGCTGCGCGGGCCGGCCCGGCAGCGGCGCCGGTGTCGGGTCGCCCGGGGCGCAGCCGAGGCAGACGGCGGCGAGCAGGACGGAGGCAAAAAGGGCGGCCGGACGGACCTTGGGCATCGCGGACTCCTTCACCGGGCGTGAGCGGTCTGCTACCACTAGCGCCCGCCACCGCCCGCCCGGCCACCCGAGCGGCCCGTCCCTCGGCGGTTGGAGTGGTCCGATTGCCCTGGATGGCCGCCTCCGGCCGAGTGGCGTGCCGGTGCGCGGGGCGCCGCCACCGCGCCGGACCCGGGCTCAGTCCGCCGGGCCGTCCGCGGCCCACACCGTACGGTCGCCGCCGCGCCAGCCCACCAGATCGGGGTCGTCGAGGTCGGGCTCCGCGACTCCGGCATGGCGGATGAACTCCGCCACGTCCTCCTCGCGGTACGCCTTGCCGACCAGCCGGCCGTAGATCTCGACCCGGCGGTACGGGTGGGCCCCGTGGGTGGGCGGGCGCACCACGACGGGCGGGGTGAAGATGTCCCCGTCGTTCCGCTCCGGTGACGCTGCCATACCCCCAGTGTCACCCCATGCGCACCCGAGCGGGTCGTCCGCGCAGCGGGATCGCCCGACCGGCCCACAGTCCGCAGCCCCTCCGGTCGCGCGTCAGACCGGCCGGTGCCGCGGCGGGTCCGGCAGCGGATCGGTGAACAGCGGCGCCCGGTACAGCGGCGGCGGCTCGCCCGGCAGCTCGGCGAGCAGCCAGTAGTGCCGCAGCATGAGCTGCAGGATCCGCCGCACCCGCAGCAGCAGCGCCGCCGCCAGCGGCAGCTCCACCAGCAGTGCGGCCCCGAGGCTGGCCCACATGCCCTCCCGCCCCCAGGACAGCATCACGTCGAACCAGGCGTCGCAGATCAGCAGCACGCCCGCGGCCAGCGCCCACGGCACCATCAGCCGGCGCCGCCGCCAGCCGAACCAGGCGGTCGCCGCGAGCGACACCAGTAGGACCAGGTCGAAGCCGACCCAGGCCACCCGCCACTGCTCCGCCACGTAGTGCGCGGGCAGCGTCGCCGCCAGGTACGCGATCCACGGCAGCAGCGCGGCACAGCACACCACCAGCACCCCGAGGCCCCGCCGGCGGCGGCGGTCGATGCCGCGCAGCTCCTCCTCGTCGAGGACGGTCCGCCAGTCGGTGCCCTGCCCGCAGTGCGGGCAGCTCGGACGGTGCTGCGCCATGGTGTCCTCCCGGGCCGGGCCGGTCGTCCCCTCCCGGCATTCTCACGCGGACCCGTTCACGGGTCATCCAGGGGCAACCCCCGGCGCCCCTACCGGTTGCCCGTACGCCCCGGACAGGGGCCGCCCGGTCCTGCGCCCCCTGTGCCGGGCCTGCGCTCCTGTGCCCCCGGGCCTGCGCCTGGCCCGGGGCGGGGGCGGCGTCGTCCCCTTGAGGGGCGCCCGGGGGCGGTGCGGACCACCCGCCGCCCGGGCGACCAGCCGCATGCCCGGACGCGGTCAGGCCAACAGGTTCACCCCGGCCTCGAACACCCGCGGCAGCCGCGCCGCCAGCGGCACGATCCGCGGCGCCAGCACCGGCCGCTGCCGCGCCCACAGCAGCGCCCCGGTCAGCAGCCGGTAGCTGCGCGAGGCCCGCCGCCACGCCTGCTCGTACGCCTCCGGCCGGCCTGCCCGGACGCACCGCACCAGTTCGCCCGCGCAGGCCAGCGCCACCGACAGGCCCTCGCCGGTGAGCGCGTCCAGATAGCCCGCGGCGTCACCGACCAGCAGCGCCCGCCCCGCCACCCGCGCCCGGGCCCGCTGGTGCAGCGGACCGGCCCCGCGGACCGCCGTACCGGCCCCCGCCGGCAGCCGCGCCGCCAGCAGCGGGAAGCGCGCCAGCTGCTCGTCGAACGGCGCGCGGTCCGAGGTGAGCAGCGCCACCCCGACCAGTTCCGGCCCGATCGGCGTCACGTACGCCTCGGCCCGCGCCGACCAGTGCACCTCCACCGCCTCGGACCACGGCGCGACCGGATAGTGCCGGCGCAGCCCGTACCGGGCAGGCCGCCCGGACGGGCCCGGCCGGTGCAGGCCCAGGGCCCGGCGTACGGGGGAGTGCAGCCCGTCCGCGGCCACCAGATGGCGGGCCGTCAGCCCGGCCGCAGCCACCGACCGGACCCCGATCTCCACCCCCTCCACCCGCAACGGCGCGATGCGGACGCCGAGTTCGGCGGCGCGGGCGACCAGCGCCGCGTGCAGGGCGGTACGCCGCACACCGAGGCCGTGGCCGGCCCGGAAGCGCGCCTCGGCGCTGCGGCCGCCGTCGGCCTCCAGGTAGCGGATGCCGTGGAAGGCCCGGCCCGGCGGCTCCACGCCCAGCTGCGCCAGCGCGCGGACGGCGGCCGGCATCAGCCCCTCGCCGCAGGCCTTGTCGACCGGGGTGGGGCGCGGCTCGGCCACCACGACCTCCAGCCCGGCGAGCGCGCCGTGCACCGCCGTGGCCAGCCCGGCCGGCCCGCCGCCGACCACCAGCAGGTCGATCACTGCGCGGGCGCCGGCGCCGCCCCGCCCAGCGCCGCCTCCTCGCAGCGGATCCGCGCACCGAGCAGCCACAGGTTCAGCACGGTGAAGGCGGAGGCCGTCACCCACGCCGAGTGCACCAGCGGCAGCGCCGCGCCCTCCGCCATCACCGCCAGGTAGTTGGGGTGCCTCAGCCACCGGTAGGGGCCGCGGGTGACCAGCGGCAGGCCGGGCACCACGATCACCCGGGTGTTCCAGCGCGGCCCGAGCGAGGCGATGCACCACCAGCGCAGCCCCTGCGCCGCGACCACCACCAGCAGCATCGGCACCCCGAGCGCCGGCGTGAACGGCCGGTCGGCGAGGACGGGTTCGAGCAGGCAGCCGACCAGCAGCGCCTTGTGCAGCAGCACCATCGGCGGGTAGTGGCCGCGGCCGTGCTCGGTGCCGCCGCGGGCCAGGCTCCATGCGGCATTGCGGCGGGCGACGGCCAGTTCGGCCAGCCGTTCGGCGGCCACCAGCAGGACGAGCAGGGTGTACCAGGGCATCGGGTCCTCGATCACCAGCGGAGCAGGACGAGTTCGGAGCAGAACCCCGGACCGAGCGCCAGCACCAGGCCGGTCGACCCGGGCGGCGGCGGCCCCTGGGCCACGACGTCGCGCAGGATGTGCAGCACCGACGCGGACGACAGGTTGCCCGAGCGCGCCAGCGAGCGGCGGCTCGGCGCGAGCGCCGACTCCGGCAGGCCGAGCCCGTCCTGGAGCGCGTCGAGCACCTTGGGGCCGCCCGGGTGGCAGATCCAGGCGGTGACGTCGGTGGGCTTCAGGTCGTGCTCGGCGAGGAACGCCGCGACCTCCTCGGCGACGTGCAGCCCGGCCAGTTCCGGCAGTTCGCCGCCGAGCACGATCCGGAATCCGCGGTCGCCGATGTCCCAGCCCAGCAGGTGCCCGGTGCCCGGGTACAGCCGGCTTCGGGTCGCCACCACCTCCGGCCCGCGCGAGGTGCCGTACCGCGGATGCCCGGGGCCGACCGCGAGCAGCGCGCCCGCGCCGTCCCCGAACAGAGCGGAGGCCACCAGATTGGCGGTGGAGGCGTCCGAGCGCTGCAGGGTGAGCGAGCACAGTTCGGTGGAGAGCAGCAGCGCCGCCTGATCGGGCCGGCCGGCCAGGTGGTCGTGGACCCGGGCGAGGCCCGCCGCGCCCGCCGCACAGCCCAGCCCGAAGACCGGCAGCCGGCGGACGTCCGGACGCAGCCCGAGCGGCCCGGCCAGCCGCGCCTCCAGCGAGGGCGCCGCGATGCCGGTGACCGAGGTCGACACCACCAGGTCGATCTCCTCCGCGGCCAGCCCCGACTCGGCGAGCGCGGCCCGTACGGCCCGCTCGCCGAGGTCCAGGGCGGCCGCGATGAAGGCGTCGTTCGCCTGCCCGAAGCCGTCGATGTCCGCGTACCGCTCCAGCGGCAGCGCCAGGTGGCGGGTCGTCACCCCGGCGCCGGCGTGCAGGCGCCGCAGCACCGTCCGGTCCGTCCCCGGCGGCAGGCAGAGCGCCGCCAGCGCCTCGGCGATCTCCTCCTGCCGGTACCGGTGCGCCGGCAGTACCCCGCTCACCGCCACGATTCGGGTCATCGGCTCAGGATAGGGACAGGGCCGGCCAATACGGCGAAACGGGTGTTCCCGGGCGTGGCACGGCCCGGCACCGGTGCAGCCCTCCGTCCGCCCCGTCCGGCGGGACCTCCCCGTGCGCCGTTCTGGCGCTCCCGCCGTGACGGGCCGTAGCCTGACGGCATGTCCAGTGGGGCGGTCGGTGCCGCGGCCGGGCGGTGGTTCCGCCGACCGGTCCGGCTGCTCGCCGCCTGCCACCCGGCACCGGCCGCGGCCGTCACCCTGTTCGGCGCCGCCCTGGCCGCCGCCGCGGGCCGACCGGCCGGAGCCGTCCTGCTGACCGGGGCCGCGGTGGCCGCGGGCCAGCTCTCCATCGGCTGGTCCAACGACCGGATCGACCTCGCCAGGGACACCGCCGCAGGCCGGTCCGACAAGCCGCTCGCCCGCGGCACCCTCGCCCCGCGGACGGTCGGCACGGCCGCCGCCGTGGCCCTCGCCGCAGCCGTCCCGCTCTCGCTCGCCTGCGGGCCCCGGGCCGGTGCGGCCCACCTCGCCGGTGTCGCCGCGGGCTGGGCGTACAACCTGCGGCTGAAGGGCACCCTGTTCTCCTGGCTGCCCTATGCGCTGGCGTTCGGGCTGCTGCCCGCCTTCGCCACTGCGCCGCCCGGGGCCCCGCTTCCGCCGTGGTGGGTGACGGCCGCGGCCGCACTGCTGGGCTGCGGCGCGCACTTCGCCAATGTGCTGCCGGACATCGCCGCCGACCGTGCCGCGGGCGTCCTCGGTCTGCCCCAGCGGCTCGGCCCGCGGGCGTCGGCGGCCTGCGCCTCGGCCTGCATGGCGGCGGCCACGGCGGTGCTGGTGCTCGGCCCGGGGCGGCCCCTCGGCCCGCTCGACGCCCTCGTGCTCTCCCTGGCCGCGGGGGCGGCCCTGCTGGCCCCGGCCGTGCCCGGCCGGGGCCCGTTCCTGGTGGCGATCGCCGTGGCCGCCCTCGATGTCGCCCTGCTGCTCGGCCGCGGCCTCCCGTCGGCCGGCTGACCGTGCAAGGCCCTGGCGGCTGTCCGTGATGCCGGACAACGCCGCGGCGCGCGCCCGCTACGAGTGCCACGGCTTCACCGACACCGGCGAGCCGGGCGACCTGCTGCCCGACGGCGTCCGCCGGAAGCGCGTCCTGGCCAAGTGCCTGCCCGCCGCCTGAGCACCGACGCGGTTCGTGCGGCGGGGACACGAACGGACCCTGCACGTGCGGCCGGAGCCGGGGATGAGAGGCTCGTCCCATGGAACAGCGCGTACTCGGCCGGACCGGCCGCCCGGTCTCCGTCGTCGGACTCGGCACCTGGCAGCTCGGCGCGGACTGGGGTGACGTCCGCGAACAGGACGCCCTCGCCGTGCTGGACGCCTCCGTCGAGGCCGGCGTCACCCTCTTCGACACGGCGGACGTCTACGGCGACGGCCGCAGCGAGCAGTTGATCGGCCGGCACCTCAAGGAGCGCCCCGATTCGGGGGTGTTCGTCGCCACCAAGTTCGGCCGCCGCGTCGAGCAGCGGCCGGAGCACTACAACCTCGCCAACTTCCGGGCCTGGGCCGACCGTTCCCGCACCAACCTGGGTGTGGAGCGGCTCGACCTGGTGCAACTGCACTGTCCGCCGACCCCGGTGTACTCCACCGACGAGGTGTTCGACGCCCTGGACACCCTGGTCGCCGAGGAGCGGATCGCCGCGTACGGCGTCAGCGTCGAGACCTGCGACGAGGCGCTGACCGCGATCGCCCGCCCGAACGTCGCCAGCGTGCAGATCATCCTCAACGCCTTCCGGCTGAAGCCGCTGGAGCGGGTGCTGCCGGCCGCCGCCGAGGCCGGGGTCGGCATCCTCGCCCGGGTGCCGCTCGCCTCCGGCCTGCTCTCCGGCCGCTACACCCGCGACACCGTCTTCGCCGCCGACGACCACCGCACCTACAACCGGCACGGCGAGTCCTTCGACCAGGGCGAGACCTTCTCCGGCGTGGACTTCGCGACCGGCGTCGAGGCGGCCGCCGAGTTCTCGGCACTCGCCCCGGAGGGCGCCACCCCGGCCCAGACGGCACTGCGCTGGATCATCCAGCAGCCGGCCGTGACCACCGTCATCCCCGGCGCCCGCAACCCCGAGCAGGCCCGCGCCAATGCGGCCGCCGCCGCCCTGCCCCCGCTCTCCGAGGCCACCCTGGACGCCGTCCGCGACCTCTACGACCGCCGCATCCGCGCCCAGGTCCACGCCCGCTGGTAGCGGCCGCATGTCGGGGCACGGACGAGAATCACGGGCTGCCCGCCTGCGGCGACTCGCTAGGCTGGAACCACCCGCCGCCGTCGGAGGGAGGCAGTACCGTGACCGAGCCGACCGCAGGACGTCCCTACATGCCCGGTTACGGCATCCGGCCGGCCGACGAGGGTTCCGGCCTGCTCGACTGGGAGTGGGCGGTGGAGCGGCTGGCCGGCTCGCACGACTACTGGGTGTCCTCGGTGCGCCCGGACGGCCGCCCGCACACCATGCCGGTCTGGGGCGTCTGGCTGGACGACGCGTTCTGGTTCTCCAGCAGCGTCTCCTCCCGCAAGATGCGCAATCTCGTGGAGCGGCCCGACTGCGTGGTGGCCACCGAGGACCCGCGCGACCCGGTGGTGCTGGAAGGGCGGGCCGAGCCGACCGCCGACCCGGCGGAGATCGCCGCCTTCCTGGCCGCGCTCAATGCCAAGTACGCGGTGGCGTACGGCGTCGACTTCCTCGACCCGGCCGTCAACGCCACCGTGCGGGTGCGCCCGGCGCAGGCGATCGGCCTGCTGCACACCGATTTCCGCGGCTCCCCGACCCGCTGGCGCTTCCCCGACACGGATTGATGCCCGGCAGCGGCCGACCCGCGGTCTCACGGCGCGGTGGCCTTGTCCGCAGCTTCCTTGGGTACGTCCGGGCTGCGGAACCACGAGCCCTGCACGGCCCACTGCACGAGCATCAGCACGACACCCAGCAGCAGCGCGCCGATGCCGATGACGGTCACGCCGCCGGTGTCGCCGAAGACCGGCAGGTCGATCGAGGTGGAGCCGTACTCCGGGTCGGCGTACACGTCGAAGGCGCCGTAGCAGAAGAAGTACAGCAGCATCAGACCGCCCGCCAGCGGGGCGACGCCCTTCACGAAGAAGTCCTTGACGCTGCGGGTCAGCACCCGCCGGTAGTACCAGACGCAGGCGAAGCCGGTCAGGCCGTAGTAGAAGGCGATGCCCAGGCCCACCGAGGCGATCGAGTCGGCGAGGACGTTGCCGCTGATCGCCGTGAGCAGCACGTAGAAGGCGATCGAGGCGATGCCCATGCCGATCGTCGACCAGGTCGGCGTGAGGTGCCGGGGGTGCACCCGGGCGAAGTGCGAGGGCAACGCCTTGTGCGTGGCCATCGAGAAGCTCGTCCGGGCGGTCGGCAGGATCGTCGTCTGGGTGGACGCGGCCGACGAGGTCAGCACCATGAAGATCATCAGCTTGCTGAGGAACCCACCGAAGCCGGTGGTGCCGAACACGGCGTCGCCGAGCCCGGACAGCACGTCCCCGGAGTTCTCCTCGCTGCCGAGCCCGATGCCCTCCGTGCCGATGCCCGCGAAGGCCATGGCCGAGGTCGACACCAGGGCGTAGATGGCCAGCAGCAGCACCGTCGAGATGACCGCCGCCCGGCCGGGGGTGCGGGCCGAGTCGGCCGTCTCCTCGTTCACCGACACCGCGGTGTCCCAGCCCCAGTAGATGAAGACCGCGGAGAGGATGCCCGCGGTGAACGCGGTCGACGAGGACACCTCGAAGGGGTTGAACCAGGAGGCGTCGACCTCGATCGCCGTCGACGGCGGGTTCTCCCCGTACACCTTGACCAGGGCGGTCACCGACAGCAGCACCAGCATCACGACCTCGATGGCCAGCAGCCAGCGCTGCAGGGCAGCGGACAGTTCGATGCCGATGTAGCAGATCAGCGTCATCACGGCGATCCAGGCGACACCGGCGACGGTCGTCCAGGTCGTCGACTCGGCCAGCGAGTTCAGCCCGAAGAGTTGGAAACCGTAGATGCCCGCGATCTGCGCCAGGTTCGCCATGACGATGATGTCGGCGACGATGATGCCCCAGCCGCCCATCCAGCCCGTCCGCGGGCCGAACGCCCGGGCCGCCCAGGTGAACGTCGTCCCGCAGTCCGGGTCGGAGGCGTTCAACTCCTTGTAGGACAGGGCGATCAGCAGCATCGGGATGAACGCCAGGACGGTGACGATCGGCGCCTGCAGCCCCACCCCGATGACGAGGATGCCCAGCGTCGCCGCGAGGCTGTACGCGGGGGCCGTGGAGGCCAGGCCGATGGCGACGGACGACACCAGGCCGAGCGCGCCGGTCTTCAGACCCTTCTCGCCGGCACCCGAGCCGGTCGACCGGGGTGCGGTGGAAGGAGTCTGACTGCCGGGAGGCACCGACACCGGACCACCCCCTCTCTCCAGCCCGGAGGCTGTGACGGGGCCGCAAGGGCTCGTACTCGCACCATCGTACGCCCGCAACCGCCACCGCACTCGGCGTCAGAACCCCCTGTGACCTGCGAAGACGTCAATTCACCCGGTGGGCCCAGCCCTGCTGGAACCGCTTCGGGGCCTGCCGCGGCGGCTGCCGCACGAAAGGCCGTCCGGTCGCTCCACAAGGGGTGCGGGTGCCCTTCCCTCAGCCACGGCCGCGCGGCTCGCCGCGGTACGTGCCGAAGTACCAGCGGTTGCCCTCCGGGTCGCGGGCGGCGAAGTCCCGGGAGCCGTAGTCCGCCAGCCACACGCTCGGCGCCACCACCGCCAGCGCACGGAACTCCCGCGCCAGATGGGCCTGGTCGAAGTAGCCGCAGGCCGCCGCGAGTTCGGCCAGCCGGCCGCCCCCGGACGCCGCCATCCGGCGGGCCCGGTCGAAGCGCACCACCCGCGCCGCGGCCTTCGGCGACAGCCCGGTCTCCACCCGGAACCGCGCCGCCAGATGCCGCTCGCTCGCTCCACCCCACCTCCGCCGCCAGCGCCGCCACCGGCACCCGGCCGCCGCCGCGCCGCAGCACCGACCACGCCCGGCGGACCTCCGGTGCGACCTCCCCGAACGGCCCCGCGGCCCGGGGGGAGCAGCGCGTCCAGGACCGCGAACCGCTCCGGCCAGCCGGCCGCGGCCAGCATCCGCTTCCGGATCTCCCCGGCGAGCGGCCCCAGCAGATCCTCCGCGGGCAGGTCCAGCCCCGCCAGCTCGCCGGCCGGCAGCCCCAGCAGCGGGCGCGCCGCCAGCGGGTCCAGCGCCACCTGGATGCCCGACTGCCGCCCGGGGTGGGTGATCAGCGCCGGCACCGTGTGCAGCCCGCCCGGCAGCGCCGTGCAGTCCTGCGGTCCGCGGCCCGGCTCCGGGTGCTCGGCCACCGTCAGCGGATCGTCCAGCGTGAAGATCAGCGTCAGGTGGGGCGAGGGCAGCCCCCGGTGCCGCCCCGGCGGCAGGCCCGCCTGGCGGTACCCGGAGTACCAGGGCGCGCACCGCGCCGTCGGCCCGGCCGGCCGTACGCGCACGCCCTCGTCCGAAACGGCTTCGTCGACCACCGTCCCGTCGACCACCCCGCCAGTATCGGCCCGCCGGGCGCCGCGCGCGGTACCCGGGTGAGACCCGGGTCACATCCGGCGGGGTGGATGTCACACCCGGGCCCCCTGTGCTGCTCTCGATCGGTGACCGCACACGGGAGGCACACCATGACCGGCAGCGCAGCCGACGGCGACGGGGCGACCCGGGCCTTCGTCGACCACCGAGACCTGCTCTTCTCCATCGCCTACAGCATGCTCGGCACCGTCGCCGACACCGAGGACGTGCTGCAGGAGACCTGGCTCGCCTGGGCCGGCCGCGGCACCGCGCGGATCGACAACACCCGTGCCTACCTGGTGCGGATCGCCGTCAACAAGGCGCTCGCCCGCCGGGCCGCGGTCACCCGCCGCCGGGAGACCTACTTCGGCCCCTGGCTGCCCGAACCGCTCGTCGCCCCCGCCGGCGTCGAACCGCCCGCCGGCACCGCCGAGGAGGCCGAGCGGGCCGAGTCCGTCTCGATGGCCCTGATGGTCGTCCTGGAGACGCTCTCCCCGCTGGAGCGGGCCGTCTTCGTGCTGCACGAGGTCTTCGGCTACCAGCACACCGAGATCGCCGACCTGCTCGGCCGCACCCCCGCCGCCGTCCGCCAGACCGCCCACCGCGCCCGCGAGCACGTGCACGCCAGGCGCCCCCGCTACCGCACCGACGCCGCGCTGCGCCGCCGGGTCACCGAGCGGTTCGCCGCGGCCGTCGGCGGCGGCGACCTGCACGCACTGCTCGACCTGCTCGCCCCCGACGTCACCCTGTGGGCCGACGGCGGCGGCCGGGCCCCGGCCGCCGGGCGCCGGCCCGTGCACGGCCGCGAGCAGGTCGCCCGGACGCTGATGGCCGGCGCGGCCCGGAACGCCGCCGCCCTGCACGTCCGCTGGGCCCGGGCCAACGGAGACCCGTCGGCCGTCCTGTTCGCCGGCGAGGAGCCGTTCGCCGTCCTGGTGGTCGAGCCGACCGCCGACGGCGACCACGTCCGCGACATCTACTTCGTGACCAACCCCGAGAAGCTCACCCGCATCAGCTGACCCACCCGGAGACCGCCGTGAAACTCACCGTCGTCGCCGCCACCGGCGGCATCGGCCGCCACCTCCTCGACCAGGCGCTGGCCGCCGGCCACCGGACGACCGTGCTCGTCCGCAACCCCGACCGGCTCACCCCCGGGCAACGGGCGTCCGACCGGATCCGGGTCGTCACCACCGACCTCGCCGACCCCGACCCGGCCGCCGTGGAACGCGCCGTCGACGGCGCCGACGCGGTGCTCTCCGGCCTCGGCGCCCGCTCCAACGCCGAGGCGGGCGTCGCCGAGCGCGGCACCCGCGCCCTCGTCCGCGCGATGCGCAGCACCGGCACCCGGCGGATCGTCGTGGTCAGCGCCGCACCCGTCGGCACCGTGCCCTCGCCCGGCCGCCCCACTCCGCCCCGGTACGACCCCAGCGACGGCTTCCTGATGCGCCACCTCTTCGGACCGGCCGTCAAGGCCGCACTGCGGCCGCACTACGCCGACCTGGCCCGGATGGAGGACGAGCTGCGCGACAGCGGCCTCGACTGGACGGTCGTCCGCCCGCCCCGGCTCACCGACGGGCCGGCCACCGGCACCTCCCGGACGGCCCGCGGGCAGAACGTGCGCGGCGGCTGGACCGTCCCGCGCGCCGAGGTCGCCCAGCGGATGCTGCGGCTGCTCGACGACCCGCAGACCGTCCGCGAGGTGCTCGCGATCGCGCGCTGAGCCGTCCGCCATCCCGCCCGGGCCGCTGCCGGCCGGGCGGGTGGGATCAGGCGGCGGCCGGCAGGCGGTCGGCCGTGTGCCGGGTGCTCCCGGCGGGCGCTGCCGGGGCGGGCAGGAGCGGGGTGCCGAAGACCACGGCCCGAGCCGCTGCGGCCAGTTCCCGGCGGCCCGCCGTACCCGCCGGGATCGGCGTGCGGAACTCCACCTCCGCCACCAGCCCGCGGGCGGCGAGCACCCGGCGGAGCGAGGCGAGCAGCCCGTCCTCGCCGACGAACGCCGCGACGGTCGCCGTCCCCCCGTCCGCGAGCCGGTAGCGCACCGCCATCGGCTGGACGGTCGCCCCGGCACGCACGGCCGCCTCGAACAGGGCCGGCCGGAACCGCCCGCCGCTGCGCCCGCACCAGGTGCTGCCCTCCGGGAAGACCGCCACCGGTTCGCCGCGACGCAGCGCCGCGGCGATCGAGTCCACGGCGGCCGGCAGCGTGCGCAGCCGGTCCCGGTCCAGGAACAGGGTGCCCGCCCAGGCCGCCAGCGGGCCGATCAGCGGCCAGTGCCGCACCTCCGTCTTCGCCAGCATCCGGCCCGGCCGGACGGCCAGCACCAGCAGGATGTCCAGCCACGACACGTGGTTGGACACCAGCAGCACGCCGCCGTCCGTCCGTGGTGGCGGGCCCGCCCGCAGCTCCACGCCGAGCGAGCCGATCAGCAGCCGCGCCCAGCGCCGCACCAGGCGCTCGCGCAGCGCCGGCCCGCAGCAGCCGCGGACCAGCGGTGCCAGCGCCACCCCGGCGAGCAGCAGCCCCGCGCAGGACACGCCGCGCAGCAGCTGCCGGCCGGGGCCGACCGCCGGGTCCGGGCCGGCCACGCAGTCCTCCGGCGTGCAGGGCGCGGTCGGCAGCCAGGCGCTCACAAGGCGGGCCCGGCGGACAGGAAGTGCCGCAGGTAGCGGGGGTCGGTCCGCTCCAGCGACAGCAGCACGTACAGGTCGGCGACGCCGAAGTCCGGGTCGTGCGCGGGCTCCCCGCACACCCAGGCGCCCAGCCGCAGGTAGCCGCGCAGCAGCGGCGGGATCGCCGCCCTGGCCGGACGCTCGACCCCCGCGTGCTCCCACGGGCGCAGCGGGGCGACCCGGTACTCCTCGGGCGCGAGGTGCTTGGCGAACACCGCGTCCCGCACACCGGCCGCGGTGCTGCCGCCGTCGGCCAGCGGGACGGAACAGCAGCCCGCCACCCAGGAGTTGCCGGTGGTGGTCAGGTAGCGGGCGATACCGCCCCACATCAGGTTGACCACGGCGCCGCTGCCCCGGTGGTCCGCGTCGATGCAGGAACGCCCGACCTCCACCATCCCGTCGCGCAGCCCGGCCAGCCGCGACAGGTCGAACTCGGTGTCGGAGTACAGCCGGCCGGCGCGCCGGGCGGCCTGCGGGCGCAGCAGCCGGTACGTGCCGACCACCTCGCCGGTCGCGTTCTCGCGCACCAGCAGGTGGTCGCAGAAGTCGTCGAACGGGTCGGCGTCCAGGCCCGGCAGCGGGCTGTCCAGGACGGCGCCCATCTCCTCGGCGAACACCCGGTGGCGCAGCCGCTGCGCGGCCCGGACGTCGCCCTCGTCCTGGGCCAGGGCGACGCTGTAGCCGGCGGGCGCGGCCGGCTTCGCGGACGGGGCGGCAGCGGCGGCCCGCCGGGGAACGGTCTGCTGGGGAACGGACGTTGTGAGGACGGGGGCGGTGGTCATCGCGGACTCTCCCTGGTCGTGGACGGGGCTGGACGCACTGCGCTCCGGACGGCTCCCGGCACCCGTCAGGCTCATGACGGGCCGGTCACCCGTATGTCTCCCGTGGCCGGTCGGCATCGAGGTGGCCGCCCGACGGAGCGCAGATGTGGACCCGCTGAACGCCTGGCGCGGCCCGCACCCCGCCCGCCGCCGCAGCCCCGCCCGCGCGGCCCCGCCCCACCCGCCCCGGCCGGTGCCGCGGCGAACTGCCGCGCCCGGCGCCGCCCGTACACGCACCGCGGCCCCGCGCCGGCCCGCGGCGCCACGGGCACCACCTCCTGGCCAGGCCCGCCCGGTTCGGCCACACTGGGCGAACCGGGACGAACAGCCCTGTCGACGGGACCGCCGGAAGGCCCGTCGTCGACGACGAGGTCGAAGGGGTCGAGGCAGTGCATGGTGATCTTCGCCGGCGCAGGGCGGCGCTGGAGGACGAGTGGTCCCGCTGGGTACCGCGGCAGGCCGCCGACCCGCACCCCCCGCTCGACCTGCACACCCCGGCCGGCTCCGCCGCCGTCCGGCCCGAGGTCGCCGACTCCTGGCTGCGCTCCCTGACCACCGTCGACCCCGGTCGCACCAGCGCACCCATCAGCGACCCCGGTTCGCGCTGGGCCGGCTCGCCGCTCCGCGCCCCGGTCGAGGCCCTCGCCGGCGAACTCCGCTCCGTCGCCGACGACGCCGGGTTCGTCGTCGCCGTCACCGACGCGTCCGGCACCATCCTGTGGACCTGCGGCGGCCGCGTCATGCAGCGCAAGGCCGAACGCGTCAACTTCGCCCCGGGCTCCCACTGGGACGAGCCCGCCATGGGCACCAACGCCCTCTCCCTCGCCCTGCGCACCGGCCGCGCCGCCACCGTGTTCTCCGCCGAACACCTGGTCTCCGCCCTGCACGGCTGGGTCTGCTACTGCGCACCCGTCCGCAGCTCCGACGGCCGCATCCTCGGCACCCTCGACCTCTCCACCACCTGGGACCGCTCGCACCCGCTCGCGCTCACCACCGTCCGCACCCTCGCCGCCGCGATCGGCGCCGCACTCCCCGCCGGCACCGCGGCCCCGGCACCCGAGGGCATCCGGCTCACCTGCCTGGGCCGCGAGGAAGCCACCCACGACGGCACCGCCCTGCGCCTGCCGCCCCGGCAGTTGGAGATCCTCACCCTGCTCGCCCTGGAGCCTTGCGGCTTCTCCGCCGACCGGCTGCGCACCGCCCTGTACGGGGACCGGCCGGTCACCGCCACCACCCTCAAGGCCGAGATCTCCCACCTGCGCCGCGCCCTCGGCGGCGCCATCACCGCCCGCCGCTACCGGCTCGCCGCCTCCGTCGACTGCGACGCGGCGACCGTGCTGCGCGCGCTGGAACGCGGCGACACCGCCACCGCCCTGCAGCACTACACCGGGCCGCTGCTGCCGCACTCCGAGGCCCCCGGGATCGTCGAGCACCGCGAGTACCTGGCGGTCGCCGTCCGCTCCGCCGTACTGGCCGGGGCCGCCCCCGAACCCGCCCTGCGCTACGGCGAACTCGCCCCGTACGACGCCGAGGTGCACGAACACGCGCTGCGCTCCCTCGCCCCGGGCGACGGGCGGCGGGCGATCGCGCTCAGCCGGCTGCAGGCCGCCCTGCGGGACTGAGCCCGGGCGACCTGGGCCCCGGCAGCCTCGCGGCGCCAACCTTTCACCAACCCGAAGGGGTGAGAGTGGCCCGCGCGCCACGGCCGAGGGACGGCCGCCGGCGCCCCCGCCCGCGCCTTTCGACGAGGAGAGCCGCCATGGTGTACGCCCAGCCCGGAACTGAGGGCAGCATCGTCAGCTTCGCCCAGCGCTACGACAACTTCATCGGCGGCAAGTGGGTCGCCCCGGTGGAAGGGCGCTACTTCGACAACCCCTCGCCGGTGACCGGCCAGGTGTTCTGCCAGGTCGCCCGCTCCTCCGCGGCCGACGTCGAACTCGCCCTGGACGCCGCGCACAACGCCGCCGACGCCTGGGGCCGCACCTCCACCACCGAGCGGGCCAACGTCCTCAACCGGATCGCCGACCGGATCGAGCAGAACCTCGAGAAGCTCGCCGTCGCCGAGAGCTGGGAGAACGGCAAGCCCGTCCGCGAGACCCTCGCCGCCGATCTCCCGCTCGCCGTCGACCACTTCCGCTACTTCGCCGGCGTCGTCCGCGCCCAGGAGGGCGGCATCGCCGAGATCGACGCCGACACCGTCGCGTACCACTTCCACGAGCCGCTCGGCGTGGTCGGCCAGATCATCCCGTGGAACTTCCCGATCCTGATGGCCGCCTGGAAGCTCGCCCCGGCGCTCGCGGCCGGCAACTGCGTCGTCCTCAAGCCGGCCGAGCAGACCCCGGTGTCCATCCTGCTGGTCGTCGAGCTGATCGCCGACCTGCTGCCGCCCGGCGTCCTCAACGTGGTCAACGGCTTCGGCACGGAGGCCGGCAAACCGCTCGCGTCCAGCCCCCGCGTCGCCAAGGTCGCCTTCACCGGCGAGACCACCACCGGCCGCCTGATCATGCAGTACGCCAGCGAGAACATCATCCCGGTGACCCTCGAGCTCGGCGGCAAGAGCCCGAACATCTTCCTGCCGGACGTCATGGCAGCCGACGACGACTACCTCGACAAGGCCGTCGAGGGCTTCGTGATGTTCGCCCTCAACCAGGGCGAGGTGTGCACCTGCCCGTCGCGGGCGCTCGTCCACTCGTCCATCTACGACGAGTTCATCGCCCGCTGCATCGCCCGCACCGAGGCCATCACCGCCGGCAACCCGCTCGACCCCGCCACCATGATCGGCGCCCAGGCCAGCAACGACCAGTACGAGAAGATCCTCTCCTACCTGGACATCGGCCGGCAGGAGGGCGCCGAGGTCCTCACCGGCGGCAACGCCCGCACCGTGCCCGGCCTGGACGGCGGCTACTACATCGAGCCGACGATCTTCCGCGGCACCAACGACATGCGGATCTTCCAGGAGGAGATCTTCGGCCCGGTCGTCTCCGTCGCCACCTACGACTCCGTCGAGGAGGCCCTGCACATCGCCAACGACACCCTCTACGGCCTCGGCGCCGGCGTCTGGACCCGCGACGGCAACACCGCCTACCGCCTCGGCCGCGCCATCAAGGCGGGCAGGGTGTGGACCAACTGCTACCACGCCTACCCGGCGCACGCCGCCTTCGGCGGCTACAAGAAGTCGGGCATCGGCCGCGAGACCCACAAGATGATGCTCGACCACTACCAGCAGACCAAGAACCTCCTGGTCAGCTACTCCGGCCAGAAGCTCGGCTTCTTCTGATGAAGCCGGCCCCCGCCAGGATCGAACTCACCGGCGCGGCCGAGGAGTTGCTGAGGACGCTGGTGGCCGTGCACGGGCCGGTGATGTTCCACCAGTCCGGCGGCTGCTGCGACGGCAGCGCACCGATGTGCTACCCGCGCGGCGAGTTCCGGGTCGGCGCCTCGGACCTGCTGCTCGGCCGCGTCGCCGAGGGCACCCCGTTCTGGATCAGCGCCGACCAGTACGCCCACTGGCGGCACACCCACCTCACCGTGGACGTCGTCCCCGGCCGCGGCAGCGGATTCTCCCTGGAAGCCCCCGAAGGGGTGCGGTTCCTGATCCGCTCCCGCCTCTTCACCGACACCGAGACCGAAGCCCTCGCCGTCCAGGGCCCCCTGCCCACCGGCGCCGACCACCAGGAGCCGTAGGGCTCGTCGCCCGAGCCGCCCGAGCCGCCCCGATCGACCGGCCCGGACCACGGAGACCTGCGCGAGACGGAAGTACGATGCCGTTCCTTCCGATTCGCGCGGGTCCTCGTGGTGCACCGGGCACCGCGGTCAGCGGGGGGTGCTGAAGTCCGCGGGCAGGCCGACCGCCACCTGCTGCCACACCGAGTCGAGCGCGATGGCGGTCAGCTGCGCGGTGTCCAGGACGGGTGCGTCACGGGTCGGCCCCGTCGCGGTGGTGGGAGGACCGGGGATGTTGCTCGACCTGGCGGTCACCTGAACCCCGTCCGTCCCGAGCAGGGCCCGCATCCGGTTGAGTGCGCGGTGGGCGCGCGAGCGGACGGCCGTGGAGCTGAGTTGCAGCACGGCCGAGGTCTCCTCGATGCTGCGGTCCTCCCAGTACCGCAGCACGAGCACGGCCCGGTCGGCCGACGACATCGCCTGCAGCGCCTGCATCAGGGTCACCCGCAGGGCGGGATCGGCGTCGGTGACCGACGTGTCCGGGAGTTCGTGCGCAGCCTGCTCGGTGCTGCTGCGCCGCCGGCGGTGCGACAGGAAGGTGTTGACGAGCACCGTCTGGGTGTAGCCGACCGGGTTCTCCATCCGGGCGACGCGCCGCCAGCGGACGTATATCCGACTCAGTGCCTCTTGGACGAGGTCCTCGGCCAGGTGCCGGTCACCGCCGGTGAGCAGGTAGGCCGTGTGGAAGAGTTGGCCGCCCCGGGCCGCGGCGAACTCCAGGAAGTCGGGCGGCCCGGCAGCCGTCCGACCGGTCGTCGGTGAGTGGTCCATGCCTGGCTAACGCGATGGGACGACGTCCGTGTTGCAGGGCGTCGCCACATTGTTCGAAACGGACGGGCGTCGCCCCGCCGTCCCGGTGGGTGCCGGGGCGGCGGGGCCGTCCTCATCCTCGAGCCTCGACGTGAACGGGCTCAGTGCGCGGTGTCCAGCCGTGCCCGCTGGTCCGCCGTCAGCTCCAGGTCCACCGCGGCCAGGCTCTCCTCCAGCTGCGCCACCGAGGACGCCCCCACCAGCGGGATCACCGGCACCTCGCCGCCGATCAGCCAGGCCAGCACCACCTGGTTCGCCGTCGCGCCGGTCTCCGCCGCGACCTCCCGCAGCACCGCCAGCCGCTTCGGCGTCCCCGCATGGTCGAAGCCCTCACCCAGCGGCTTGTCCGACCGCACGTAACTCCCGCCCAGCAGCGGCGAGTACGCCACCAGCGCCAGCCCGGGCTCCGACCGCAGGTAGCTCAGCACCTCGCCGCCCGCCACCCCGACGCTGCCGTCCGCGGAGCGCAGCGTCGGCAGATCGGTGCGGTGCCGCAGGTAGCTGTGGTGGTACTGCAGCACCTCCCAGCCCGGCAACCCGGCTGCTGCCGCGAGTGCCCGACCCCGCTCCACCCGCCACGTCCAGTGGTTGCTCACCCCGAGCAGCCCCACCGAACCCTCCGCCGCCAGCGAACCGAACGCCTCCACCGTCTCGGCCAGTTCGGTCCGCGGGTCCTCGATGTGCGCGTACAGCAGGTCGATCCGGTTGGTGCCGAGCCGCTCCGCGCTGCGCTCCGCCGCCTCACGGACGGCCTTCGCCGACAGGCCCTCCACATTCCGGCTGAACCCCGTCGACGGCGCGAGCGGCCGGGCACCCACCTTGGTCGCCACCACCACCTCGTCGCCGATCCCGCGGCTGCGCCGCCACCGGCCGAGTAGTTCCTCGCTCTCGCCGCCCTGCGAACCGTGCACCCAGAAGGCGTAGTTGTTCGAGGTGTCGACGAAACTGCCGCCTGCTTCCACGAAGCGGTCGAGCAGCGCGAACGAGGTCGGCTCGTCGACGCCCGAGCCGAACAGCATCGCCCCCAGGGCGAGCGCGCTCACCTCGCGGCGGGTCGACGGGTCGGCGCCGATCGTGCGGTACTTCATGGCTGTTCCCCAACTCTCCTCAGTTCCCCCGTGGGGACGGACGGTTCGGAGTCTGACGGTTGGAGTGCACGCGAAGTCAAGCGATCCGACGGTTGCCGGGGGAACCCGCAGGTGCGCTACCGTCGTCCGACTCTCCGAGCGCGCCGCACCGGCGGCGGGCGCAGACCACCGGACGGAAGGCAGGCCGCAGCCGTGTCCCAGCACCACCCGCACCACGTCCAGCAGCACAGCGGTCCGCCGCCGCGGCCCGGCCGGGCCTGGTGGTGGCTGCCCGAGCACGAGCGCCGGCGCCGCCGGGAGCAGAAGCGCGCCCGCGAGGAGTGGAAGCGCCGCAACAAGCGCAAGGACGACAACGACTGCTGCGACGCGTGCGACTGCGTCGGAGACTGCGGCGACCCCTGCCTGATCGCCCTGATCCCGGTGATGCTGGCCTCCGCCCTCAAGGCCGTCGCCACCCGCGGCCGCGCAGGCGTGGGCGCCGACCCGGCCGCCCCCGTCCCCACCGGGGCGCTCGCCGCCGGCCTCTACGGCGCCGTCCGCCACTACCGCACCCGGATCAGCCCCGGCCGCCCCGCCTGCTGCCCGTACACCCCGTCCTGCTCCACCTACGCCGTCCAGGCCCTCCACCGCCACGGAGCCCTCCGCGGCTCCCGCCTCACCCTCGGCCGCCTCCTCCGCTGCCGCCCCGGCACCAGCGGCGGCAACGACCCCGTCCCGGGGCGGTGAGCCCTTCGACCCGGCAGACTGGTCGGATGGTCACCGTCGACGAAGTGCGCCGGCTGGCGCTGTCCCTGCCCCGCACCGAGGAGGCGCTGGTCCGCGACCGGATCAAGTTCAGGGTGGGCCGGATCGTCTACCTCGCCTTCAGCCGGGACGAGTCGATCCTCGGCTTCGCCCACCCCAAGGAGGAGCGGGCCGCACTGATCGCCTCCGCCCCGGACACCTTCCTGCCGCCCGACCCGGCCGACGAACGCTTCAACTGGGTCCAGGTCCGGACGGCGGCCATCGACACCGACGAGATGCGCGAACTGGTCCTGGACGCCTGGCGCATGGTCGTCCCCCGCCGCGTCGCCGCCGCCCACCTCGACGAGGGCGGTCCCGACCGCTGACGGGCCGGGACAGCGAGACGGGTACCCGGCATCGGGCTGTCGTCGGTATGCGCTACAACTGAGCGCACCATCCCGACCATCCTTTGGAGCGGCATGCCGGACAGCGGCGCGGAGCTCGGTCTGCCATCGGCGTCCGGCCTGTACGAGCGGGTGGTGACCGACGCCGTGGCGGCCCGGCTGGCCACGCTCGGCGAGGCCGGATGGCGGGTGGTCGATCGCCCGGTGCCCGAGAACTCGACCCCGTTCGTGCTGGCCCGGCACATCGGCTCGGTGGTGGAGCGGGCGCTGCTGGACCTGAACCCGGAGGATCAGGTGGCGACGGCGAACCGCCTCCTCGCCACCCTGGCCGAGTCCGGCGCCGGTACGGCCGATCAGGTGGCGCCCGGGCCGCGCGAGCTCGTCGCACTCGCCGACAAGGAAGCCGACGGCGTCTACCGAGTCCGGCCGCTGACCCCGCTGTCCGAGACCGCGCTGCTCACCAACGCTCCGGAGGAGCAGAGCCTCGGCCACGAACTCCGCGCCGAACTCGCCTCAGCCGACCGCGTCGACCTGCTCTGTGCCTTCGTGAAGTGGCACGGCCTGCGGGTGATGGAGGAGCCACTGCGCGAACTGAAGCGCCGAGGCGTCCAGCTGCGGGTCCTCACCACCACCTACCTAGGGGCCACCGAGCGCGCCGCCCTGGACCGCCTGGTCCGCGAGTTCGGCGCCGAGGTGAAGGTCAACCACGAATTGCGCTCGACCAGGCTGCACGCCAAGGCCTGGCTGTTCCGTCGGGCGAGCGGCTTCGACACGGCCTACGTCGGCAGCTCCAACCTGTCCCGGGCGGCGTTGCTCGACGGGCTGGAATGGAACGTCCGGCTGTCCGGCGTCGCCACACCGGCCGTCCTCCGCAAGTTCGAGGCGACCTTCGACTCCTACTGGGCCAACCCCGAGTTCCGGCCGTACCACCCGGACACCGACGCCGATGAGCTCGACGAGGCCCTTCGGGCTGCCGGCGGATGGTCGCGAGGCGGCGGCGCCACGCTCCTCTCCGGGCTGGAAGTGCGGCCCCACCCGCACCAGCAGGCGATGCTGGAGAGCCTGGACGCCGAACGCAAGGCCCGCGGGCACCACCGCAACCTCCTGGTCTCCGCCACCGGCACCGGCAAGACCATCACGGCCGCGCTCGACTACCGCCGGCTGCGCGCCGAGCGCGGTGGCGACCTGTCGCTGCTCTTCATCGCGCACCGGAAGGAGATACTCGAGCAGTCACAACGGGCTTACCGAGAAGTGCTGGCCGAGGCCACCTTCGGCGAACTGCTGGTCGGCGGAGCCCGCCCGCAACACCACCGGCACCTCTTCGCCGGCGTTCAGTCACTCCACGGCGGCAAACTCGCCGGCTTCGCTCCGGACGCCTTCGACGTCATCGTCATCGACGAGTTCCACCACGCCCAGGCGCCCACCTATCGGCAGATCATCGACCACTTCCAGCCCAAGGAGCTGCTGGGCCTCACGGCCACCCCCGAGCGCGCCGACGGCAAGCGAGTCCAGGACGAGTTCTTCGACGGCCGTATCGCCGCCGAACTCCGGCTCTGGCAGGCCCTCGAGGACGACCTGCTCTGCCCCTTCCACTACTTCGGCGTCCACGACAACACCGACCTGCGAGCCATCAGCTGGCGCCAGGGCGCCTACGACGTCGACGAGCTGAGCGAGCTGCTGACCGGTGGACGCACCCAGGCCCGGCAGGTCGTTCAGTCCGTCCGTGACAAGGTCGCCGACCCCAGCCGGATGCGGGCCCTCGGCTTCTGCGTGTCCGTCCGCCACGCCGAGCACATGGCCGCCGCCTTCCGGCAGGCCGGGCTGCACGCCCTCGCACTCTCGGCGAACACACCCACCGAGCAACGCCGCGAGGCCCTCGACGGGCTACGCGCTGGCCGCATCCAAGTCCTCTTCAGCGTCGACCTCTTCAACGAGGGTCTGGACGTCCCGGACGTGGACACCATCCTGCTGCTCCGCCCCACCTCCAGCGCCACGATCTTCCTCCAGCAACTCGGCCGAGGTCTGCGCCGCTCGCCCCACAAGGCCGTCCTCACCGTGCTGGACTTCATCGGGTACCAGCGCAAGGAGTTCCGCTTCGACGAGCGTTTCCGCGCGCTCACCGGCCACACCCGCCGAGGCGTCCAGGAAGCCGTTGCCGACGACTTCCCGCTGCTTCCGGCGGGATGCCAGATCGTGCTCGACCGGGTCGCCAAGGACATCGTCCTGGAGAACATCAAGGCTCAGCTCAAGGCCGACGCCAATCAGTTGGCCGCTGAAATCCGCTCCTACGGTGTCCCGACGCTGGCCGGTTACCTGGCGGAGAGCCGCCGCGACATCGACGACCTCTACCGCGGCAAGAACTCCTGGACCAGCCTGCTCAGACGAGCCGGTCTCCTCACCGAGCCCGTACCCGACGGTGAGGAGCCGCTGCTCCGTCGCGTGCCTTCCCTGCTCCACGTCGATGACCCTGCCCGGGTCGCGGCCTACTCCGCCCTGCTGGCGGACGACGCACCTGACCTCGACCACTTGGCCGAGCCGCTCCGGACCTACGCGGCCATGCTCTTCTTCTCACTCTGGCCGGGCGGCGGCGGATTCCCCACCGTCGCCGAGGGGCTGCGCTCGCTGCACAAACAGCACCGGTTCCGCGAGGAGCTGCGCCAGGTCCTCGCCCACGGCCTGGAGCACGCGGACCACGCCCCGGTGGCCCTCGGCACCGGCCTCGGACCACTGACGCAACGGCCGCTCGCCGTCCACGCCCACTACAACGCACCCGAGTTGCTGGCCGCGCTCGGCCGGGCCTCGATCGACGGTTTCAAGCCGGCCACCTTCCAGTCCGGCGTGGTGTGGTGCGAGGAGTCCCGGACGGACGCGCTGCTGGTCACCATCAACAAGGACGAGAAGAACTTCTCGGCGAGCGTCCGCTACCGGGACTTCGCGCTCAACGCCGACCACTTCCACTGGGAGTCCCAGAACAGCACCTCAGCCGCCAGCCGCACCGGCCAGCGCTACACCGGCCACCGGAAGGCCGGCACCAATGTGCTGCTGTTCGTCCGCCGCTCCAAGACCGTCGAGGGCCGCACCGCGCCCTACGTGCTGCTCGGCCCCGCCGATTACGTCTCCCACGAAGGCGACCGCCCCATGGCCATCACCTGGCGGCTGCACCACCCCCTGCCCTCGGACGTCCACCACTTCACGGCCGTGACCACCGGCTGAGTCCGAAAACGCAGAAGTGCGGGTCGGGATTTCTCCCGCCCCCCCCGTGGTGCAGTGGTGTGGGGGGGGGACTTGAACCGGGGCCATCGCGGAGTGGGGGTCGGGAGAGGGGGGTGG
>NZ_JBFAXX010000072.1:0-37710 GCF_040680995.1 Kitasatospora sp. NPDC051914 | reverse complement strand
GGTCGAGCGGATGATGCGCGACGCCAAGATCACCCAGATCTACGAGGGCACCAACCAGGTCCAGCGCATCGTCATGGCCCGCAACCTCCCGTAACCGCGAGTCGCGCCGAGCCTCAGGAGGCCCCCCGCGGGGCGAGCGAGCCGCTCGCCCGGCCGGGGGCCCCGTGCGTGCGGGGCTCCTCCCGCAGGCCGACGCACCGGGCCGGGACGCCCGCCCAGACCTCGCCCCGCCCGGTGGATCGGGTCAGCACCGCGTTCGCCCCGACGATCGTCCCCGCGCCGACCGTCAGCACGCCCTCCTTGCAGACGATCTTCGCGCCGGCGCAGACCACCACGCCGTCCTCCAGCACCACCCGCCGCATCGCGCTCCGCTCCTGCGGCACCCACGGGTCGGCCCGGCCGACGGTGACCCCGTTGTACAGCGTCACATCGGCACCGATCGTGGTGTACGGGTGCAGCACGGTGCCGAAGCCGCGGTGGAAGACCTTCAGCCCCGGCCCGATCTCGACCGCGGCCGGCACCTCCATCCCGTACAGCGCGAGGACCTCCTGGACGAGGCGGCCCAGCAGCGGACGGCGGCGGCGGTAGATCAGGGACGTCACCAGAGACATGCGGCACATTGTGACGGAGCGGACGCACAGCGTGCCGGAAACCGGCGCGCGGGGCCGCGCACCGTCCGGTGGACGGCGCACGGCCCCGCGCACGCGCCTGTGACGTTCCCGGCCGGCTACTTCTTCAGGTCCGGCACCGGGGTGTCGTTCTTGAACGCGTCGAAGACCTGCTTGGACTTGGCCGCGTCCCACTTCACCGCCGACTCGCCGGACTGGGTGCGGAAGTCCGGGTTGCCGATCGGCACCGTGATGCTCTTGCCGTCGCCGCCGGAGACGCCCTTCATAGCCAGGAACAGCGACCCCAGGTCGGTCAGACCCGCGTCCTCGTCCACGATCAGCGTGCCCAGGCCCGAGCTCACCATCGGGTAGAAGGTGAACGGGTTGAGCAGCGTCACCGGGGAGGCCGCCTGGCTCGCCAGCGCGCTCAGGAACTTCTGCTGGTTGCGCATCCGGCCGAGGTCCTGGTCGGCCATCTGGTGCCGCTGGCGGACGAACGCGAGCGACTCCTTGCCGCTCAGCGTCTGGCAGCCCGCCTTCAGGTCCAGGCCGGAGTCCCGGTCCTTCACGTCCTTCTCGATGCACATGTCCACACCGCCGACCGAGTCGACGATCCCGACGAAGCCGGCGAAGCCGATCTCCGCGTAGTGGTCGATGTGCACGCCCGTGTTGAACTCCACGGTCTGCACCAGGAGCCGGCCGCCGCCGCGGGCGAAGGCCGCGTTGATCTTCGACTTGGCCTCCGGGATCTTCTTGCCGCTGCCACTGGTGTCCTGGTGCGCGGGGATCGTCACCCAGGAGTCGCGCGGGATCGACATCAGGGTGTTCCCGTTGTCGCCGATGTGCAGCAGCATCATCGAGTCGCTGCGCTTGCCCTGCGCGGAGCCGGTGTGCAGTGCGTCCTCGTCCGCGTCCGACAGGCCCTGCCGGCTGTCCGAGCCGACGATCAGCCAGTTGGTGCCCTGGCCGGCCGGCGGGCGGCCCTCGTACGAGGCCAGCACGTTCTCGTGGTTGAGCTTGGAGTCGGCCCACACGTAGGTGCCGATGCCGGTCACCAGCAGCGCACCGACCAGGGCCAGCGCACCCACCTTGATCTTCCGGCTGCGCGGCCAGCTCGACGGCGTCGTGGGCGCGGCGGGTCCCGGACCGCCGGGCCCACCGGGGCCGCCCGGCCCGCCCGGGCCCGCCGGACCGGCCGGCCGGCCGGGGGCCGGCTGCTGCGCCTGGCCGTAGCCCTGCGGAGGCCGGGCCTGACCGTGGCCCTGCTGCGGCTGACCGTGGCCCTGCTGCGGCGGGACGGTGGCACCCCCGTACGCCCCCCGGCCACCCTGGGCGCCGCCCGGCGTGCCCGCACCGGCGCCGCGCGGGTTGAGCTCCGGCGGCAGCGGCGGCTCGGCAGCCGCACCGCCCTGGCGGTACCCGCCGTCGCCCTGACCGTACGCGCCCCCGCCCCCCGGGCGGTCCTCCTGCCACGTGTTCATGTGGGAGAGGATGCCCGAAACCGGCACGGCGCAGTTGCCCGGCCCCCGTCCGGGAGCCCCTTGTATCCGATTTGATGCACGGCACGGACGTATCAGCGGAATGTTCACCTGCTGGAACCAACCTTGACCGGCCGAAACGGCCCGTGCTTGCATCATCGGCATGGAACAGCGATGGATTCTCACGCGTCGGCGGCACGTCGACCTGCTGCGTGTGGCCCGCTCGCTGTGTCGTGGCTGACCGCTCGCCCGCATCCCGCATCCCCCGCACCGCACCGCCCCGCGGCGGTGCGCGCCGCGTTGCACCGCTTCCACGCATTCCGCGTACCCCTCCGGGCCCCGACCCCGCCCGAGCGGCCCGCCACGACCCGAGGTGAACCCCATGGCCACCGTCCTGTCCGTCTCCGGCTCCCCCTCCCGCACCTCCCGCACCACGCGGCTGCTGCGCCACGTCGACGCCCGGCTCGCCGCCCACGGCCACGACGTGGTGCCCTTCGAGGCCCGCGCCCTGCCCGCCGAGGCCCTGCTCTCCGCCGACACCTCCCACCCGGAGATCGCCCGCGCGATCGAGCTCTTCGCCGAGGCCGACGGCATCGTCATCGGCACCCCCGTCTACAAGGCCGCCTACTCAGGATTGCTCAAGACCCTCCTCGACCTGCTCCCGCAGTACGCGCTGCGCGGCAAGGCGGTGCTGCCGCTCGCCACCGGCGGCTCCACCGCCCACGTCCTCGCCGTCGACTACGCGCTGCGCCCGGTGCTCAGCTCGATGGGGGCCGCCCACATCACCCAGGGCTGGTTCGTCCTCGACCGGCACGTGTCCGTGCGCGAGGACGGCACCACCGAGATCGAGCGGGAGACCGACGTGCTGCTCGGCCCGGTGGTCGACACCTTCGCCTCGGCACTGGTCCGGACCGGGGAGTTCGCCGCGGTCGCCGGCTGACCCTGGTACCAGGGGTGCGGTCCCCTAGGGGGAGGCGGGCCGCACCCCGTACATCTCCCGGTCAACCCGCTTCCTCCCGGCGGAGGACGAGACGGCCACCGCCCGCTCCTAACGTGGTTCCTACAGCCCGCACCCATACGGGGGTGGTGCTGGCCCCACCATCAAGACGGCTGTCTGCACCATGTCGCAGGACGGGTGGCAGCAGCGAGGCTGTGGGGCGACGGGTGGACGACGTACCGAGGAGATCCCAGTGACGACGGCAGCCAAAGCCGTGCATGACCACCAGCTGCCCGGCGGGCAGGGCGACGTTGCCGCGTCCGCACGCCAGGTGACCAAGGCCTACGGCGCCGGGGAGACCCGGGTCACGGCCCTCGACGCCGTCGACGTGGACATCCACCGCGGGCGGTTCACCGCGATCATGGGCCCCTCGGGCTCCGGCAAGTCGACCCTGATGCACTGCCTGGCCGGCCTGGACACGGTCAGCGAGGGGCGCATCTGGATCGGCGACGCCGAGATCACCGGCCTCAAGGACAAGCAGCTCACCCGGCTCCGCCGGGACAAGATCGGCTTCATCTTCCAGGCGTTCAACCTGCTCCCCACGCTGAACGCGCTGGAGAACATCACGCTGCCGATGGACATCGCCGGCCGTAAGCCCGACGCCGCCTGGCTCGACCAGGTCATCGAGACGGTCGGCCTCGCCGAGCGCCTCAAGCACCGGCCGACCCAGCTCTCCGGCGGCCAGCAGCAGCGCGTCGCGGTCGCCCGCGCCCTCGCCGCCCGCCCCGAGATCATCTTCGGCGACGAGCCCACCGGCAACCTGGACTCCCGCTCCGGCGCCGAGGTGCTCACCTTCCTGCGCCGCTCGGTCGACGAGCTGGGCCAGACCATCGTCATGGTCACCCACGACCCGGTCGCCGCCGGCTACGCGGACCGCGTGCTCTTCCTCGCCGACGGCCGGATCGTCGACGAGATGCAGGCCCCGACCGCCGATTCCGTCCTCGAGCGCATGCGCCGCTTCGACGGCAAGCGCACCAGCTGAGCCGGGGGCCGACACCGATGATGCTCAAGACCTCCCTACGGAGCTTCTTCGCCCACAAGGGGCGAATGGTCCTCTCTCTGATCGCCGTCGTGCTGTCCGTGGCCTTCGTGTCCGGCACGCTCGTCTTCTCCAACACCGCCACCAGCACCTTCGACCGGCTCTTCGCCTCCACCGCCTCCGACCTGTCGGTCAGCCAGGCCAAGGACGACCTCACCGCCGGCGAGCAGGAGGGCGGCGCGGCCACCACCGTCCCGGTCGACACCGTGCAGAAGCTCTCCGGCCTGCCCGGTGTGAAGACCGCCCTCGGCCAGGTCATGGTCCAGAGCGCGGTCCTGGTCGACCCGAAGACCAACAAGGCCATCGGCCCCACCTCCGGTGCGCCCACGCTCACCGGCAACTGGGTCGAGACCCCGCGCAACTCCGTCGACATCACCTCCGGCAGCGCCCCCAAGGGCGCCGGCCAGATCATGCTCGACGCCGACACCGCCGAGAAGGCCAAGCTCGGGCTCGGCAGCCCGCTGCGCGTCATCACCAAGAGCGGCAACTACGACTTCACCATCTCCGGCATCGTCACCTTCCGGACGACCAACCCCGGTGCGGCGCTGGCCTTCATGGACACCCCCACCGCCCAGCAGGACCTCCTCGGCACCACCGCCTTCACCACCGTCGACCTGTTCGGCGACGGCAGCCGCAGCAACGACCAGCTCAAGCAGCAGGCCCTCTCCGTCCTCGGCAGCGGCTTCGAGGCCAAGACCGCCGCCGAGCAGAAGGCCGAGAACGCCAAGGACGTCGGCTCCTTCCTCAACTTCATGAAGTACGCCATGCTCGGCTTCGCCGGCATCTCCCTGCTGGTCGGCGGCTTCCTGATCATCAACACCTTCTCCATGCTGGTCGCCCAGCGCACCCGCGAGATCGGCCTGCTCCGCGCCATCGGCGGCAGCCGCAAGCAGGTCAACCGCTCGGTGATGGTCGAGGCGCTGATCCTCGGCGTGCTCGGCTCCACCCTCGGACTGGCCGCCGGCCTCGGCATCGCCACCCTGCTGATCCAGCTGATGAAGGCCGCCGGGATGAACCTCGACGCCTCCTCGCTGGACATCACCTGGACGGTCCCCGTCGCCTCCTACGCGGTCGGCGTGCTGATCACCCTGCTCGCCGCCTGGTTCCCGGCCCGCCGGGCCGGCCGGATCTCCCCGATGGCCGCCCTGCGCGACCACGGCACCCCGGCCGAGGCCTCCGCCAACCGCATCCGCGCCGTCGTCGGCATGGTCGTCACCGGTCTCGGCGCGGCGGGCCTGGCCGCCGCCGCGGGCGCCGACAAGGCCGCCACCGGCGGCCAGTGGCTCGGCCTCGGCGTCGTGCTCAGCCTGGTCGGCTTCGTGATCATCGGCCCGCTGCTCGCCACCGGCATCATCCGGGTGCTGGGCGCCTTCCTGCCGGCCCTGTTCGGCCCCTCCGGCAAGCTCGCCCAGCGCAACGCGATGCGCAACCCGCGCCGCACCGGCGCCACCGCCGCCGCCCTGATGATCGGCCTCGCACTGGTCACCGGCGCCTCCGTGGTGACCTCCTCGATGGTCAGCTCGGCCAACGCCCAGATCGACAAGTCGGTCGGCGCCGACTACATCGTCGCCGGCCAGGGGATGGGCGCCGTCCTGACCCCGGCCATGGTCTCCGCCGCCAAGGCCACCCCGGGCCTCGCCCACCTCACCGAGGCCAAGGAGGTGCCCGCGATCATCACCGCTCCGGACGGTGCCACCACCCAGACCGAGCTGATCGCCGCCACCCGGACGTTCACCGAGGACTTCCGCCTCAAGACCGCCGCCGGCAGCGTCACCGCCGCCTTCGACGGAGGCATCGCCGTCCCCCAGGACTGGGCCACCAAGCACCAGGTCAAGGTCGGCGACCAGGTCAAGGTGGACTACGGCAAGGGCCGCAACCAGTCGCTGCCCGTCGGCCAGATCATCGACTCCGGCGAGTCGCTGTTCTCCGGCGCCTACATCGTCAACACCGACACCGTCACCAAGGTCGTCCCGGAGAAGGACCTGCCCACCAGCATCCAGCTGTACGGCAAGGCCGCGCCCGGCGCCGACCCCGGCCAGACCCTGACCGCCCTGCAGAAGTCCCTGGAGGCCTACCCGCAGATCAGCGTCCGGGACCAGGCCGGCTACAAGGACCTGATCCAGCAGCAGGTCAACCAGCTGCTCTACATGGTCTACGGTCTGCTCGGCCTGGCGATCGTGGTCGCCGTCCTCGGTGTCGTCAACACCCTGGCCCTCTCGGTGGTCGAGCGGACCCGCGAGATCGGCCTGCTGCGGGCGATCGGCCTGTCCCGCCGTCAGCTGCGCCGGATGGTCCGGCTGGAGTCCGTGGTGATCGCCGTCTTCGGCGCCCTGCTCGGCACCGGCCTCGGCCTCTCCTGGGGCATCACCTCCCGCAAGGTGCTCGCCACCCAGGGCCTGGACACCCTGACCGTCCCGACCGGCACCATCGTCGCGATCCTGGTGGCCTCCGCAGTGGTCGGCCTGCTGGCCGCCCTCCTCCCGGCCTTCCGTGCCGGCCGGATGAACATCCTGGCGGCCATCGCCACCGACTGACCGAACCACGACCGACGGGGGCCGCTCGCCCCCGAGCGGGAAGCCGCGGTACCGGCGGGGGACCCGCGGAACGGAGGGGCCGGGCCGAGCGCCCGGCCCCTCCGGCGTCCCCGGCCACCGTGCCGCAACCGCCCCGGCCACCGCCGCCGGATGTCAGGGACGCTCCCTGCAGGGGATTCGGCCATCGCCTCAACCCCGGCGGCTTCGTAGTCGCCATGGCCGGGATCGCCTCCGCGTCGGCCGACCGCAGCTGTTGTCGAACCGGCTCCCGGTCACCGCTCTCGTCCTGTTCGCCGTGGGCCGGTACTTCCTGCAGCACCCGACGTGCCGGGGCTCAGCGGCAGCTGATCTCGCTCCCGCTCTCGGCGGCCACCGCCGGGGAGGCGGGCGCAGAGGCCGGGGCGGTGCCCGCAGGTGCGGCCGGAGACGGTGCGACCGAGGGTGCGCCCGGCCCGCGGTAGTCGGGGCCGACCACGACCTGGAGGGTGGCGCCGAGGCCGGGTACCGGGACGAGTTCGGCACCCGGGAGGGAGCCGGAGAGGGTCTTGGCCGACTCGTCCCAGCGCGGGTCGTAGCGGACGGCCGTGCGGGCGGCGGCCGTGTCCGCGTTGGACGGGGTACCGGTGGTGGCGAAGCCCGCCCGGCGCAGCTCCTCGTCGACCTTGAAGCCGAGCCCGGTCGTGCCGGTGCCGTTCAGCACCTGGACCCGGATCTGGCCGGCGGGGACGCCTCCGGCCTCTGCCTCCCCCGCCCCCGACGCGGGGCCGGGGGAGGCAGAGGGCGCCGGTGCGGAGTGCTCGATCAGCGGCCTGCCCTGCCGGACGGTGTCGAACAGCGCCTTCGCCGCCTTGGTGTCCCACAGCACCGTCGACCCCCAGCCGGGCACCGGATGGTCGACGTCGGCCACCGGCACGGTGGCGAAGTCCGCGGCACCGGCCGACAGGTCCTTCAGCCGGGCGGCGAAGTCGAGCAGCGCGCCGGTGGACAGGCCCTTGTCGGCCTTGACCGACTTCAGGGTGCTGTCGAGCACCGAGCCGAGGCGGGCCGGGTCGAGCAGCACGTCGTGGGAGGTGGCCTGGTGCAGGAGCTGGGCGACGAACCTCTGCTGTCGGCGCATCCGCCCCAGGTCGGAGCTGCCGTCCACGTGCCGGGCGCGCACGTACTTCAGCGCCCCGGCGCCGTCCAGCCTGCTGGTGCCGGCGGGCAGGTCCAGCCCCGAGTACGGGTCCTTCAGCGGCTTGGCGGTGCACACCTCGACCCCGCCGAGGGCGTCCACCGCACTGACGAAACCGAGGAAGTTGATCTGCAGGTAGTGGTCGATCCGCAGGCCGGTGTTCTGCTCCACCGTGCGGACGGTGAGCGGCGCCCCGCCCATCCCGTAGGCCGCGTTGATCTTGCCCTTGGCGGCCGGCGCCTGCCGGCGGGTGGCCGGGTCCTGGTGGGCGGGGATCTCGACGTACGAGTCGCGGGGGATGCTCACCACCGTCGCCCGGCCGCCGTTCCCGGCGAGCTGGACGATCATCAGGGTGTCGGTGCAGTGGCACGACTCGCCGCCCGCGTGCAGCACGTCCTTGAGGGTGTTCTCCGGGATGCCCTCGCGCTCGTCCGTGCCGACCACCAGGAAGGTGGTGAGCCCCTCGTCGGCGGGGCGGTCGCCGCCGCCGATGGCGTCGACCCGCTGGATCGCGTCGCCCACCCCGTGTAGCACCACCCACCCGGTACAGGAGGTGGCCAGGACGGCCAGCGAGAGCGCACCGGCCGCCCACCGCCCCCAGCGCCGCCGTAATCCGGTCTTCGCGCCCGTCCCCGTCCCCGCCCCGGGCCTGCGCCGCCGTCCTCCCGCTGCCGGGGGAGGACCGCCGCGCCCGCCGCCGTCGCGCCCGCCGCCGCCGCGCCCGCCGCCCTGCCGCCCGATGCCGCCGCGGCCTGCACCGCCGCCGTGCCCTGCACCACTGCTGCGCCCGGCCCCGCCCTGCCCGCGGCCGCTTCCCGGAGAAGGCCCGCCGTGCCCGCCGGACCGCCCCCGCGCGCGGCGGGGCGGCGGTGGTCCTGGACGGCGCGAGGAGGGCATCTTCGGGATGGTAGGCCCGCCGCGAGTCCGCCCGTGCCGCGGCGCGCCGCCGGTCACCCGGGTCGGCGAAACGTTCCGTCGCACGGGCCCGGGCGCGCGCCGGGGGCTGCCGGAGGACCCTCGTCTGACATCGCCGGGGCCGCGCCGGTACCGTGGGGCGCAATGAACACCAAGGCTGCTGAGGAGCTGCCGGCGGTCTCCGTGATCATGCCGGTGCTCAACGAGGAACGTCACCTGCGCACCGCCGTCCGGCACATCCTGGAACAGGAGTACGCCGGCGATCTCGAGGTGGTGATCGCGCTCGGACCGTCCACCGACCGGACCGACGAGATCGCCGCCGAGCTGGTCGCCGAGGACCCGCGGGTCCGTACGGTGCCCAACCCCACGGGCCGCACCCCGGCCGGGCTGAACGCCGCGATCCGCGGCTCGCGTCACCCGATCGTGGTACGGGTCGACGGGCACGGTCTGCTGACGCCGGGCTACGTCGACACCGCCGTCCGGCTGCTCGGCGAGATGGAGGCGGCCAACGTCGGCGGCATCATGCACGCCGAGGGCGAGACCGAGTGGGAGAAGGCGGTCGCCGCCGCCATGACCTCGAAGATAGGGGTCGGCAACGCGGCCTTCCACACCGGCGGTCTGGCCGGCGCGGCCGACACCGTGTACCTGGGCGTCTTCCGCCGCGAGGTGCTGGAACGGCAGGGCGGCTACAACGAGGAGTTCATCCGCGCCCAGGACTGGGAGCTGAACTACCGCATCCGCCAGGACGGCGGGCTGATCTGGTTCACCCCGCAGCTGCGGGTCACCTACCGGCCGCGGCCGAGCGTGCGGGCGCTGGCGAAGCAGTACAAGGACTACGGCCGCTGGCGCCGGGTGGTGACCCGCTACCACCGCGGCTCGGTGAACCTCCGCTACCTGGCCCCGCCGGCCGCCCTGCTGGCCTGCCTGGCCGGCCTGGTGCTCGGTGCGGCGCTGCACCCGGTCTTCCTGGTCGTCCCGGGCGGCTACGCGCTGGGCATCCTGGGCGGTTCGGTGGTCGAGGGCCGCGGGCTGTCCGCCCGGGCCAGGCTGCAGCTGCCGGTCGCCCTGGCGACCATGCACATGAGCTGGGGCTTCGGCTTCCTCACCTCGCCGCGCAAGCTCGCCCGCCGGGTGATCGCCAGCAAGCGGCCCGAGCCGATGACGCCGCGCACCGAGACGGCCTGACGCCCGCACCCGGTCCGCTGGGAGGCGCCTCCCCGGTCCGGGTGAAACGCCTCCCCGGTCCGGGTGAAACGCCTCCCCGGTCCGGGTGAAACGCCCCCTCGGCCCGCTGCCCGGCGCTATCTTCGGCGCCATGGGGATCACCGAGGAGGAGCCCGGCCGCACGGCGGCCGCCGCCGAGCACCGCCCGGACGTGCGGATCGAACCGAGCGCCGACGTGGACGGGCGGGCCGTGATCGGCAGGGGCAGCACCGTCTGGCACCTCGCCCAGGTGCGCGAGCACGCCGAGATCGGCGCCGAGTGCATCATCGGCCGCGGCGCGTACGTCGGCCCGGGCGTGCGCCTGGGCGACCGGGTCAAGCTGCAGAACCACGCGCTGGTGTACGAGCCCGCGGTGGTCGAGGACGGCGTGTTCGTCGGCCCGGCCGCGGTGCTGACCAACGACCTGTACCCGCGCTCGGTCGACCCCGAGGGGCGGCTGAAGCGCGGCGACGACTGGCAGGCGCGCGGCGTGACGCTCCGGCAGGGGTGCTCGATCGGCGGCCGCGCGGTGCTGGTCGCCGGGGTGACGGTCGGCCGCTGGGCCCTGGTCGCGGCCGGTGCGGTCGTGCACCGGGACGTCCCGGACTTCGCCCTGGTGGCCGGGGTGCCGGCCCGCCGGATCAAGTGGGTCGGCCGGGCCGGCGAGCCGCTGGAGCCGGCCGGCGAGGGCCTGTGGCGCTGCCCGCGCACCGGCGAGCGGTACGCCGAGGCGGACGGCCTGCTGTCACCGCTCGCGGAGAACGGTGACAGCAGGCCGTCCGCCTGAGCGTCCGTCAGTAGGTGTACCGGCCGTTCTGTGGGAGGACGGTCATGCAGTTCTTGTCGTTGTCCGAGGTCTCGGCGTCGACGGAGGTCGGCAGCGCGGTGGGCGCCGGGGCCGCGGTGAACGTGGTGCCGCTCTTCCAGTCCGCCCCGATCACCAGGCTCAGCGTGGTGGACGTGCCGGACTCCGCCAGGGCGCTCGCCGGCAGGCCGAGCGCGGCGGCCACCGCCTGCGCCTTCGCCTGCTGGCCCGCGCCGTAGGTGAGCTTCGTGGTGTCCCGGGTGCCGCCGCCGGGCGCCGTCCCCGCCTTGGTGAATCCGGCCGCCACCAGGGCCTTCTTGATGTCGGCCGCCCGGTTGGTGACCCCGGTGCCGTTCTGGACGGTCACCGCGATCGTGCCCTTCGCGGGCGCGTCGGCACCGGCCGCCGGCGAGGGCGTGGCGGAAGGCGTGGGGGAGGCGGACGGTGCCGCGGCCGCGCCCTTGTCGTCCAGCGGGGTGTCCGCGAGCAGCATCTTCCAGATCTGCTGCACGTCGGGCTGCTTGAGGAGCAGCTTGGCCGTGGGGTTCTGCGGATCGGCGATCACCGGGACGGTCAGTGTCGTCGTCCGCTCGGTGGGTACCTGCTTCAGGTCGTTGCCGAGGTCGTACAGCTTCTTCAGGTCGGCGATGCCCTTGTCGACGCTGAGCGACTTGGTGGCAGCCTCGGCGAGCGACATCAGCTGCCCGGGGTCGCTCAGCCGTCCGCTGGACTTCAGCTCGCGGATCATGGAGCTGAGGTACATGTGCTGCGCCTTGGTGCGGCCGAGGTCGGAGCCCCAGGCGTCGCGGGTGCGCAGCCACTTGAGGGCGTTCTCGCCCTGGACCCGGTGGACGCCCTTGTCCAGCTTGAGGTCGGTGCCGCCGTGGCCGGGGCGGTAGCGGTCCCACATGTTGCGGTCCACGCAGACGGGCACGCCGCCGATGGCGTCGGCCATCCGGACGACACCGCCGAAGTCGACCATCATGTAGTGGTCGATGTCGAGGCCGGTCAGGCTGATCCAGGTGCCGAGGACGCAGCCCGGTCCACCGCGGGCCAGCGCCTCGTTGATCGGGGTGTGCGTGGTCGACTTGTAGGTCTTGCCGTTGTCGTCGTGGCAGGTCGGGATCGTCACCATGGTGTCGCGCGGGATGCTGATCATCGAGGCGTTGGTGCGGTCGGCGGAGACGTGCAGCAGCATCTGGACGTCGGCCAGACCGGGGCGGGACGCCTCGTCGGCCGAGCCGCCGAGCGCCACGTTCTCGGAGGAGCCGCGGCTGTCGGTGCCGATCATCAGGATGTTGAGCGGGGTCCGGCCCTTGGCGTCAGGTGCGGTGCGGGCGCCCTGCTCGTCCGTCAGGTTCTTGGTGCCGGCCTGGATGTTGCCGTTGAGGTGCCGGTAGTACAGGTAGCCTGCGCCGCACCCCGCCACCAGGGTGGCCCCGGTGGTGATGGCCACGATGCGCAGCCAGCGGCGCCTACCCGGCCTGCGCCGGCCCCCCGCGCCCTCCTGCCGGGTCCTGCGGGCCGCTGCCCGGCCGCCCGGTATCGGCTCAACGCTCGTCATCGTGGTCCGCCCAGTCTCCTGCCCCGGTGGCCGGTCGGCCGGTGGGGCGATGCCGGACCGTCCGGCGGGCATGCGGCACGGAGGCGCCTCCGTGCCGGCTCGGCCCGGTCTCCCCCTGGCCGGTCGGTCTACAGACAAGACGCGCGGGGCGGCGGAAAGGTTACAGAACTGACCGCGAGAGAAAGGGAAATGACACTGGGTCGACGACGCGGCTACTTCGCGCACACATCGCTGTCATCGGCCTGGAGCCGCTGCAGGTTCTTCGGCGGTACGGCCGGCGGGGGAGACGGCGACACCGCGGCGGCAGTTCCGCCGACGGCCGCCGTGCCCGCTCCCGACGGGTCGCCGGCCGCGGGGTCGTAGTCGCGTCCGAGCACCACGACCAGGCCGTCCCCGGTACCGAGCGAGGCGCTCTGCCGGACGGAGTCGGCAGGCAGCCCCAGTGCGGCGGCGAGGGCCGCGGCCTCCTCGGCCCGCCCGGCCGGGTAGCCGATCGAACTGGCGGCGGCGGCCTGCGCGTTCCCGCCCACGGTGGCCCGGCTGAAGCCCTGCGCCTGGAGTTCGGCGGTCGCCCGACCGGCCTGCTGCCCGACACCGCTGCCGTTGCGGACGATCACGTCGACCTCGGCCGGGTCCACCAGCGGGCCGATGCCCGGGTGGCCGGACGCGCGGCTCGCCGGGGTGGTGGTGGAGCGCGGGCCGCCCGGGGTGCGGTCAACGGCCGCGGAGGACGCGGCGGCCCCGGCGGACGCCCCGGTGTCGTTCCCCGAGGCGTCCGCGGCGGGTGCGGGGGAGTCCAGCGGCCGGTCGGCCGCGATCAGCGAGAAGAGCTGGGCGGCGTCCGGCTGGCGCAGGGCGAGCCGGCCCCTGTTGCGCGGGTCGTCGACCACCGGCACGGTGGTGAAGGTGATGTGCCGGGTGTCGACCGTGCCGAGGTCGAGCGCGAGGTCCTTGAGCCGCCGGACGTCGTGGATGCCGGAGTCGACGGTGAGCGCCCTGGTCGCGGCGTCGGCGAGGTGCCAGAGCTTGGCGGGGCTGGTCAGGGTGCCACTGCTCTTGATCTTGCGGATCATCGAGCCGAGGAACTGCTGCTGGAGGGGGATGCGGGTGAGGTCGCCGCCGAGTCCGACGGCGTGCCGGGTGCGGACGAAGGCCAGTGCCTCCTCGCCCTGCACCACGTGCCGGCCCTTGGCCATCCGCAACTGTGAGTCCGGGTCGTCGATGTCCTTGGCCGCGCAGACCTCGACACCGCCGACGGCGGTGGAGAGCGTCTTGACCGCGTCGAAGTCCACCATCATGAAGTGGTCGACCCGAATGCCCGTCAGCTTCTCGACGGTCGTCCAGGTGCAGCCCGGGTCGCGGCCCTCCTCGCCGAGGCTCGCGTTGAACATCGCCCGCCGCTTCCCGGGGATCCGCTTGCCCCCGGTACGGCACTCGGGGATCTGCACCATCAGGTCGCGCGGGATGCTGAGCACCGTGGCATTGCTGCGGTCCCGGGAGACGTGGAACAGCAGCGTGGTGTCGGCGTGCCCGGTGCTGCCCTCGTCGCCGTACTCGCGGCCCAGGCCCACCCGGCTGTCGGTGCCGATCACCAGGAGGTTGACCGCGCCGTCGATGGCCTGCGGCCGGTCGCTCTCCGCGCCGACGTGGACGTCCACCGAGGTGATGTTCCCGTTGATGTGCCGGTACGCGTAGTACGCGCCGCCGCAGCCGACGACCAGGGCCAGGGCGGTGGCGATTCCCGCCCAGCGGGCGGCCCGCCGGCCGCGCTCGGCGGACCTGCGGCCGCGCCGCCGCTCCGCCCGCCCGCCCGTGCGGGCGTCGTCGGCGGGGTGCCCGCCCGCGCCGCCCGCGGCTCTCCTGCGGCGCCCCGGGACGGAGGCCTGGATCGCTTCGTCGGGCCGCGGACCGGTCGGGTCGGCCGCGCGGGGGAAGGCGTCCGGAGCAGTGCTCGGACGCCGCTGTCCGCTGTTCATCCCGGTCACCCTAGAGGAGCCCGTACGCCGTTCCGCGCTCATCGGACGGATGTGACCCGCCCTGGTGAACCGCCGGACGACGCGGAACGCCCGCGCGTTCGGACGGCCCCGAAGGGGGAGTCCGGTGCGCGGGCGCTCCGTGGCGGACCGGCCGCCGTGGTCGAAGGGGGAAGCCCGGATGGGCCGTTCGGGTCAGCCGAGGCGCAGGGTCACCCGTTCGGCCTCGATGCGCTTATCCCACTGATCGTCCGTCAGCCCCTCGGAGTTCCGGCAGAGCACCACCGAGGCGCCGGCGGCGAGCGGCGCCAGCAGCCCGGCCTCCAGGCCCGCCCAGTCCTCGTAGCCGAGGGTCGACAGCACCCGGTCGCCGGTGCCGATGCCGAGCCGGGCCGCACCCTCGCGGGCGAGCTGCACGGTCTGCTCGCCGGTCAGCTTCAGCGGCAGGCCGTCGATTTGGGTCTCCAGCGCCTGGGCCTGCGGGTCGACCGGGGAGTACGGGGCGAACCGGTCGCCCTGCCCGGGCACCTCGGCGGCGTAGTCGAGGAACCCGTCCGGCCGCTGGGGGAAGCGGCCGCCGAGCGGGCGCAGCGCGAGCGCCACCCGTTCGCCGGAACAGGCCTCGGCGGCCTGCAGGCCGTCCGGGCCGCTGATCACCAGGTCGGCGGAGCCGGGGTCGCCGCCGGGGACGGCGGTCACCCCGACGGACCAGCAGGCCAGCAGCCACACCGCGGTCTGCCAGTGCGCGGGCAGCAGCAGGGCGGCCCGGTCGTCGGGGCCGGCGTTGAGCTCGTCCTGCAGCAGGTTGGCGGTCTTGGCGACCCAGTTGTCGAAGGTCTTCGCGGACAGTTCGACCCGTTCGCCGGTCGAGTCGTCGTAGAAGGTGATCAGGGGGCGGGACGGGTCGGCATCGGGGGCACCGGGGCGCAGGTAGGCATGCAGCAGCTCGGCGGGGATGCGGGCGTCGGCAGCGAAAGGCGCAGTCATGGTGCAGTCCACCCTACGGCCTTCGGGTACGCGTCCGGCAGGGGTGTCCGGGGCGGGCGAGCGGCGTGGCGGCCTGGGTTTTTTGCCGTCAGTATCCGATTTATGCGCCTTGAACGAAGGGCCGCCCTCGCGGCGGCCGCCACCACGACCACCCTGCTGCTGACGTCCCTGGCCGCCGTGCCCGCGCACGCGCGTCCCTCGCCGGGCGGCGTCACCACCGTCCCGCTGGAGTCCCCCGCCCAGCGCGGCGCCGACACCGAGCGCGGCCTCGACCCGCGCACCACCCGGACCTTCGCCCTCGTCGGCCTCAGCTGGGACGACCCGTCGGCCGTCCTCGACGGCGGCGTCCAGGTCCGCACCCGCAGTGCGCTGACCGGAGCCTGGGGCCCCTGGTACGACCTGGAGGCCGAGCAGGACGACCGTCCCGACGAGCCCACCGGGCGCGGTGCCACCGCGCCGCTGTGGGTCGGGCCGAGCGACGGCATCGCCGTCCGGGTGACCGCCGGGAGCCACCCCTTCCCGTCCGGGTTACGGGCCGAGCTCGTCGACCCCGGCGCCGATCCGGCGGGCCTGCCCGACCCGAGGCCCGCCGAGCCCGCGCCGCGCGCCGCCGGGGCCGCCCCCCGGCCCGGCATCGTCACCCGGGCCGGCTGGGGCGCCGACGAGTCGATCCGCGAGAGCGGCTTCGTCTACACCGGCGACGTCCGCGCGGTCTTCGTCCACCACACCGACACGGCCAACGACTACTCCTGCAGCGACGCCCCCAAGATCATCCGGTCGATCTACCAGTACCACGTGAAGAGCCTCGGCTGGCGGGACATCGGCTACAACTTCCTCGTCGACCGCTGCGGCACCATCTACGAGGGCCGCGCCGGCGGCGTCGCCGAACCCGTCCAAGGTGCCCACACGCTCGGCTTCAACACCAACTCCGCCGGCGTCGCCGCCCTCGGCTCGTACGTCTCCGTCGGAGCGCCGGAGGCCCAGATCGACGGCGTCTCCCAGATCGCCGCCTGGAAGCTCGGCCTCACCGGAAAGGACGCCAGGGGCACCGCCACCCTGGTCTCCGCCTCCGACGGCAGCAAGTACAAGAAGGGCACCTCGGTCAAGTTCAACGCGATCTCCGGACACCGCGACGCCTTCAACACCGAGTGCCCCGGCGAGGAGCTCTACGCCCGCCTCGGCGACATCCGGGACTGGGCGGCCATCCTGCAGGGACGGTGAGCCCGCACTCCCCGACCCGGCCCGCACGACCCCGGCACGACCCCCGCACGACCACCGGCCGGACCGCCGCCCCCGCGGCCGGTCCGGCCGATCACTGCGCCCCGCGCTCCCGGCGTATCCTTCGAGGCGCCCGCGGCGGAGCCACCCGCGTGGCGGGCCGGGCGGACGAGAGGGAGTGACACGCAATGCCGGGCACGGTACGGACGTGGCGCCCCGGCCATCCGCTCGACCTCGGCCGCACCCTGTTCCCGCTGCGGCGCGGCCCCGCCGACCCGGCCTTCCGCACCACTCCCGACGGCTCGGTCTGGCGCGCCTCGCGCACCCCGGCCGGCCCCGGCACCCTGCGGATCACCCCGCGCTCCGCCGGGATCGAGGCCCAGGCCTGGGGCCCCGGCGCCGACTGGCTGCTGGACGGGCTGCCGCGGCTGCTCGGTGCCGAGGACGACCCCGGCGCACTGGTCCTCCCGCCCGGGCCGCTCCGCGAGGCCCAGCGCAGCCACCCCGGAGTCCGGCTCGCCCGGACGGGCCTGGTCATGGAGTCGCTCGTCCCGGCCGTCCTCGAACAGAAGGTCACCACCCTGGAGGCGTACCGGGCCTGGCGGACCCTGCTGCAGGACTTCGGCACGCAGGCACCCGGGCCGCTGGACGGGCTGCGGGTGCCGCCCTCGGCCCGCGACTGGGCGATGATCCCGAGCTGGGAATGGCACCGCGCCGGCGTCGACCCGAAGCGCTCGGCGACGGTCGTCCGGGCAGCACGGCTCGCCCCGCGGATGGAGGAGGCCGCCGGCTTCGGCCACGAGGAGGCCTTCGCCCGGTTGACCGCCGTCCCCGGCATCGGGGTGTGGACGGCGGCCGAGACGCTGCAGCGCGCCAACGGGGACCCGGACGCGGTGTCGGTCGGCGACTTCCACCTGCCCAACACGGTCGGGTGGGCGCTGGCCGGGCGGCCGCGGAGCGACGACGCCCAGATGCTGGAGCTGCTGGAGCCCTACCGCCCGCAACGCCACCGCCTGTGCCGCCTCATCGGCCTCACCGGCGCCCGCGCCCCCCGCTACGGCCCCAGACTCGCCCCCAACGACCACCGCCACAGGTGACCCCGTCGGGCAGCCTGAGCGGTGGCCCCGAGCCCCTGGGCGGTGACCCCGTCAGCGGGTGGTGAGGAAGGGGTCGGCCGGGCGGGGCGGGCGGTTCTTGGGGGTCTCGGCGGGGCGGCCCACGGCGACGGCCCCCATCGGGTCCCAGCTGTCGGGCAGGTCGAGGACCCGGCGGACGGTGTCGCGGCAGAACATCGTGGACGACACCCACGCGGAGCCGTACCCCTCGCCGGTGAGCGCCACCAGCAGGTTCTGCACGGCGGCGCCGATCGCGACGGTGAACATCTCCCGTTCGGCGGTGCTGCGCCGGGCGTCCGGGTAGTCGTGCGAGCCGTCCATGACGAGGCACGGCACCACCAGGTACGGGGCATTGCGCAGGACGTCGCCCCGGGCCGTCCGCCGGGCGATCTTCTCCTCGTCCCATCCGTCGAGTTCGCGCAGGTCGCGCCGCCAGGCGTCCAGCATGGCGTCCAGCAGGTCCACGCGGGCCTGCGGGCTCTCCAGCAGGACGAACCGCCAGGGGGTGGTGTGGTGCGGTGCCGGGGCGGTGACGGCTGCGGCGACGGCGCGGCGGACGGCCGCCGGGTCGACCGGTTCGGCGGTGAAGGAGCGGACGGTCCGCCGGAGGGTGACGGCCTGCCGCAGTGCCTCGGAGGTGCCGAGGCGGAACATGTCGTCGGTGGCGGGCCGGATCAGCGGCCGTACGCCGTCGCCGTGCTCGTCGGTGACGAGGTGGCCGAGGCCGCGGACGACGGCGACCGGGGTGCCGGTGGCCTTGCCCTTCACCAGGTCGCCGGCGGCGGCGAGTTCGTCGGCGGTGGCGGTGACGGTGAGCTGCAGCGGGTTGCCGTGGCTGTCGGTGCGGCCGCGGTGGTCCTCGAGCACGGGCAGGCCGGCCGCGCCAACGGCGACATCGGTCAGCCCGGTGCGCCAGGGGCGGCCGAAGGTGTCGGTGACGACGACGGCGAGCCGGCGGCCGGTCAGTTCCCCGAGCCGTTCGCGCAGGGCGCGTGCGGAGGCGTCCGGGTCCTCGGGCAGCAGCAGGACGGTGCCGGGTGCGGTGTTGGAGGCGTCCACGCCGGCGGCGGCCATCACCAGGCCGTTGCGGTTCTCGACGATCCGGGCGGGGCCGCGCCGGGCGACCACCCGGACGGTCTCCGCGTCGATCGCCGCCTCCCGGTCGGCGGCCTGCAGGATGCGCCCCTCGGCCTTGCTGACGATCTTCGAGGTGACGAGCAGGATGTCGCCGTCCTCGAAGGCGCCGTACTTGGCGATGAGTTCGCCGAGGTCGGCGCCGGGCGCGATCTCCGGCAGGCCGGTGACCGGGAGGACCTCCAGGCTCACGCGCGTACCTCCTCGGCGAGCTGCAGGGCGGCCCGGGCCATGTCGGCGGTGGCCGCGACGTCGGTCATCAGCAGCGGCACGGCCTGGCAGCGGATGCCCGCGGCCTCGACCGGGGCCACGGCGTCCTCGTCCGCGGTGTCGACCAGCCAGCCGTCGAGCAGGTCGGCGCCGTAGTGCTCGGCCACGGCCCGGGCGGTGGACTCCACGCCGACCGCGGCGAGCACCTTGTCGGCCATGCCGCGCACCGGCGCCCCGCCGATGATCGGGGAGAGCCCGACGACCGGGGCCGCGGTGCCGGCGACGGCCTGCCGGATGCCGGGCACGCCGAGGACGGTGCCGATGGAGACCACCGGATTGGACGGCGGGAGGAGGACGACGTCGGCCTCGGCGATCGCCTCCAGCACGCCGGGCGCGGGCTTGGCGGTCTCGGCGCCGACCGCGACGATCGCCTCGGCGTCGACCGCGGCGTGCAGCCGCACCCAGTACTCCTGGAAGTGGAGGGCGCGGGTGCCGCGCTCGTCGGTGATCCGGACGTGCGTCTCGACCCGGTCGTCGCTCATCGGGATCAGCCGCACCCCCGGCTGCCAGCGGTCGCACAGCGCCTCGGTGACGGCGCTCAGCGGGTAGCCGGCGGCGAGCATCTGGGTGCGGACGATGTGGGTGGCGAAGTCCCGGTCGCCGAGGCCGAACCAGTCGGGCCCGACACCGTAGGCCTTCATCTCCTCCTTGACCGACCAGGTCTCGTCGGCCCGGCCCCAGCCCTGTTCCTCGTGGATGCCGCCGCCGAGGGTGTACATGACGGTGTCGAGGTCCGGACAGACCTTCAGCCCGAAGAGGTGGATGTCGTCGCCGGTGTTCCCGATGACGGTGATCTCGTCGCCGGGGGCGACGGCCTCCTTCAGCCCGCGCAGGAAGCGCGCCCCACCGATTCCGCCAGCCAAAGCCACGATGCGCATGGGGTCATCCTGCCAGCAGGCCGGGCCCTCACCGCGGTTCGGGCTGGTGCTGCGCCACGGTGGCGCCGTACTGGTTCATCTCCACCAGGCCCGGCGTGTAGAGGTGGACGGAGACGGCGGGCTCCAGTGCGGCGTTGACCACCTCGTGCAGGTAGCCGGGGGAGAGCACCCGCTGCCCCCCGGGCTTCAGCACCCGGGTGCCCTCGCCGGCGCGGGTCAGCGAGCGCTCGGTGAGCTCGCCCTGCACGACGGCCATCACGCCGGAGGACCGGCCGTGGTCGTGGAAGCCGCTGCTCTGGCCGGGCAGCCAGCTGAGCAGCCAGACCTCGTAGCCGGGGCCGGTCTCCAGCCGGGCGTACCAGCGGGTCAGCGCGTCGTACTGCACCAGCGGCTCCCACCGGGCGCGGTCGGCGGCGATCTCGCGGACGAGGCGGGCGTACTCGGCGACGGTGGTGGGGTGCTGCGGGACGTCGGTGCGGGCGAGGTGGGGGAAGGCCAGCGGGTCGCCGGCGATGGAGACGTCGCTCAGGCCGTCGGTCCAGGGGCGGCGCGGGGCGGCCAGGCGGACGGGGCCGCCGGCGGCGGTGCGGATGGTGTTCTTCTTGCGGTCGCGGTTGCGCTGGCGGAGGCGGGGCATTCGCACGGGGTCCTCGGATCGTCCGGGTCGGTCGGGGTCAGCCGATCCGCGGAGATTCGGGACGTGTCGCGCGGCGGCCTCGGTGTTCGGGCTGAAAGGCGGCGCGCGGTGGGACGCGTGCGCCTAGATACAGCAGGAACAGAGGCGACAACAGGAGATCGCGGCAGCCCGCAGGGCGGCCTGGCGGCCGGTGCGGCTGGTGGCGAACTCTGACATGGGGGCAAGGAGACCGCACCAGGGGCGGCAGTGTCAACCCGATCTCCGGGACATTCGGGTCGCATCAGGCACCAACCACCGGATGGAGTGATAAATCACCCTCTAGGTTTCGATGCGAAGATCGCCGGGAAGGCAGCCCGGTACCCGGGCAACCGGGCCGCCTCCGCGGGCGTCTTCTTGATCGGGAGCAGGCCGGAGCCCGATCGCCGGGACCGGCTCGCGGGGCCGGTCGGTGCTGACCGTATGTCAGTTCTCGGAAGCCTTTGGGTGCCTGTGTCTGCTCCGAGTGGAATGTCCGGGTTGTCTGGATATGTACACTATTGGTAGCGGCTTGGTTCCGGGGAGTGAATCCTCGGCCCAATACCAGAGCTCGGCTTGACTGGGCCAGAGCGGCGCAACTGTAATTTCACTCGTGTCGTTCCGCCGCTCAGGCAACGGCAACACCACGGGGACGCCAAGAGGGGCAGAGGAGGCGCGCCAGATGAGCGAGCTCTTTGAGCTTTTGATCGGTGACGGCATCGCAGAGGACGACGAAGAGGAACTCGGCTGGCAGGAGCGCGCACTCTGCGCCCAGACCGACCCGGAGTCCTTCTTCCCCGAGAAGGGCGGATCGACCCGCGAGGCCAAGAAGGTCTGCCTCGCCTGCGAGGTTCGCTCCGAGTGCCTGGAGTACGCCCTCGCCAACGACGAGCGCTTCGGCATCTGGGGCGGCCTCTCCGAGCGTGAGCGCCGTCGTCTCAAGAAGAGCGCGGTCTGACGGGCCGGACCCCAGCTGTGCCGGGCGCCCCACCGATCGGTGGGGCGCTTTCGCGTCCCGTACCGGCCCCATCCCCTGTACCGGCGGGACCCCCGCGAGGCGGAGCCGTTAGTGTGGTGCGCCATCCGGATGCTCGTCATCCGGCGCCCGCGCACCGCCGCCCGCCCCGTGGGCACCGGCCACCCCGTGCACCACGGCCCCACCGGACGGCGCGCGCACCACCCGCCGTCGTCCACCGGCTGCGTCCGCCGAAGAACCTGGGGCCTGCGAACTCGATGACCGTCTACAGCCACCAGAGCGGTTTCTCCGCTGCCCGGCCGCCCGCCTATCCGCGGCACCTCGTCACCGCCGTGATCGTTTCGCACGACGGCGCCCGCTGGCTGCCGCAGGCCCTCGCCGGCCTGCTCGGCCAGGACCGGCCGGTCCAGCGCATCCTCGCCGTGGACACCGGCTCCACCGACGCCTCCCCGCAGCTGTTCCAGGACACCCTCGGTGACTGGCTGCCCGAGAGCGGCCCGCTGATCCTCGGCCGCCGCTCCGGCTTCGGCAACGCCGTCGCCCAGGCCGTCTTCAACAGCCCCCCGCTGCGCCCCGAGGACCTCCCCTACGGCCTCGACCCCTCCGGCTACGACCCGGTCACCGGCGGCTGGGACGACTTCGACGACCCGCTGGGCCGGCAGGAGGACGGCCTCGGCCGCTCCGGCCCCCGCGAGAGCCGCCCCGTCGAATGGCTCTGGCTGCTCCACGACGACTGCGAGCCGCAGACCGACGCCCTGCGCCGGCTCCTCCAGGTCGCCGACTCCACCCCGTCCGCCGCCGTCGTCGGCCCCAAGCTCCGCAGCTGGTACGACCGCCGGCAGCTGCTCGAGGTCGGCGTCACCATCGCCCGCTCCGGCCGCCGCTGGACGGGCCTCGACCGCCGCGAGCAGGACCAGGGCCAGCACGACCAGGTACGCCCGGTGCTCGCCGTCTCCAGCGCCGGCATGCTGGTGCGCCGCGACGTCTTCGAGGAGCTCGGCGGCTTCGACAAGGCGCTGCCCCTCATGCGCGACGACACCGACTTCTGCTGGCGCGTCAACGCCGCCGGCCACCGCGTCGTCGTCGCCCCCGACGCCGTCCTGCGGCACGCCGAGGCCGCCAGCCGCGAGCGCCGCTCCATCGACTGCGGCCCCGACCACCCGCACCGCGTCGACAAGGCCGGCGCCGTCTACACCCTGCTGGCCAACTCCCGCGGCGCCCTCTTCCCGTACGTGCTGCTGCGGCTGGTCCTCGGAACCCTGCTGCGCGTCCTCGTCAACCTCGTCGGCAAGGACCCGCGCCAGGCGTACGACGAATTCGCCGGCCTCAACCACGAACTCATCCGGCTGCCCCGGCTGCTGCTCGCCCGCAAACGCCGCAAGCGCACCCGGTCCGCCGACGCGCTCGACGACCGCAGCCTCTTCCCCGCCCCCGGCGCCACCGCCCGGCTCGCCGTCGAGACCGCGATCGGCTCGCTCGGCATCGGCGGCGGCGACGACTCCGGCGCCGGCCGGCACGGCTCCGTCGAGTCCGGCCCCGGCGACGACGACGCCGACGACCTGGTCGTCGAGCAGTTCGTCCTGCTGAAGAAGCTCGTCCGGCGCCCCGCGCCGGTCCTCTTCGCCGCCCTGCTGCTCTTCGCCCTCGCCGCCTGCCGAAGCCTGATCGGCACCGGCGACCTGCTCGGCGGCGCCCTGCTCCCGGCCTCCGACGGCATCTCCGGCCTGTGGAACATGTACGCCGACCCCTGGCACCCGATCGGCACCGGCTCCACCGCCGCCTCCCCGCCCTACCTCGCCGTCCTGACCGTCCTCTCCGGACTGCTCCTCGGCAACGCCAACCTGGCGCTCACCCTGATCGTCGTGCTGTCCGTGCCGCTCGCCGCGGTCAGCGCCTACCTGGTCTCCCGGCCGCTCATCGAGTCCAAGCTCGTCCGCGCCTGGGCCAGCGCCACCTACGCCCTGCTGCCCGCCGCCACCGGCGCCATCGCCCAGGGCCGGATCGGCACCGCCGTCCTCGCCGTCCTGCTGCCCCCGCTGGCCCGCGCCGCGGCGATCGCCGCCGGCCTCGGCATCCGCACCGAGAGCGCGGCCAAGGGCGCCCGGCCCGGCTGGCGGCCGGTCTGGATGACCGTCCTGATGCTCACGCTCTCCACCGCCTTCGTCCCGCTCGCCTGGGCGATCGCTGTGCCGCTGAGCCTCGCCGCCCTCGTCCACGCCGTGCTCCGCGGCGGCGCCTTCGGCTCCGGCGGCACCGCGCTGCGCCTGCTCGGCCTGCGCGTGGTGGTCATCCTCGGCGTGCCCGTCCTGGTGCTCGCCCCCTGGTCGCTGCAGCTGCTGACGCACCCCTCGCGCCTCCTGCTGGAGGCCGGCGTCCCCGCCTTCAGCGGTCCCGCCGCGACCCCGCTCGGCCTGGTGCTCGGCAACCCCGGCGGCGCTGGCACCCCGCCCGTCTGGATCTCCGCCGGCATCGTGCTCGCCGCCCTCGCCGCCCTGCTGCGTGCCGACCGCCGCCGTGCGGTGCTCGCCGCCTGGGCCGCGGCCGGCGCGGGCCTGGTCTTCACCGTCGCGGTCGCCGGCACCACCGTCATCCCCGCCTCCGGCGGTCCCGGCACCGCCGCCTGGGCCGGCCCGGCCACCCTGCTCACCGGCGTCGCCCTGCTGGCCGCCGCCGCGATCGGCGCGGACGGCGCCAACGCCCGCGTCTCCGGGATCGCCTTCGGCTGGCGGCAGCCGGTCGCCGCGCTCGTCCTGGCCGGCGCCGTCGTCGCCCCGCTGGGCAGCGCCCTGTGGTGGGCCGTGGCCGGCGCCGACGGCCCGCTGCAGCGCAGCCGGGAGTCCCAGCTGCCCGCGTTCATCGCCGAGCAGGCCGGCACCACCGACCGCTCGCGCACCCTCGTGCTGACCGGCCCGGCCTCCGGCGCCTCGGTCGGCTACGCGCTGGTCCGCGACGCCGGCCTGACCCTCGGCCAGGCCGAGGGCACCGTCGACGCCGCCGCGGGCCAGGGCCTGGGCGGGCTCACCGGCCGGCTGCTCGCCGGCTCCGGCGGCGACCAGGCCAAGGCCCTGGCCGACTTCGGCATCGCCTACGTCCAGGTGAAGGAGCCGCTGACCGCCAAGGTCCGCGACGTCCTCGACACCACCCCCGGACTGTCCCGGCTGAGCCAGGGCAACGGCGGCGCCATCTGGGAGGTCACCGGCGTCCCCGGCACCCGGGCCGCGATCGTCGCCCCCAAGGGCGGCGCCCGCACGTCCCTCCCGTCCGGCGCCCACGACATCGTCACCGAGCTGCCCGCCGGCCCGGCCGGCCGCGTGCTCCGCCTCGCCGAGCAGGCCGACCCCAAGTGGCAGGCCACCCTGGACGGCACCCCGCTGGAGCCGACCACCCTCGACGGCGACTGGGCCCAGGCCTTCGAACTCCCCGCCGACGGCGGCCGACTGGAGGTCACCCGCTCCGGCAGCCTCGCGCACACCGGCTGGATCGGCGGCCAGCTGCTGCTCGGCGCGGTCGTGCTCGTCCTCGCCCTGCCCGGCCGGCGCAGCAACAAGGACGACGACCTGCCCGAGGACGTGGTGGCCGCCCAGGCGCTCGCAGCGGCCGCCGAGCCGCCCGCGCCCGGCAGCCGCCGCGCCCGCCGGATGGCCGAGCGCGGCGAGGGCGAAGGCCCCGATGCCGAGACCGGCGTGTACGCGGGCATCCCGCAGCAGCCGGACGGCGAAGGACCGGACGCCGCCGAGCCCTACGCCGACCCGTACCAGGCCGACCCGTACAGCGGCGGCTACCAGGACGCCTACGGCTGGGAGCAGCCGGACGGACAGCCCGACGGCGACGGCCGGCCCGAGTACGAGCAGCCGGAGTACGACCAGCAGGCGTACCCGCAGCAGGGCTACGACCAGCAGGGCTACCCCCAGCCCGGCTACGAGCAGCAGGGGTACGAGCAGCCCGGCTACCAGGGCTACCCGCAGCAGCCCGGCTACGACGGGGCGCAGTACGCCGACCCCTACGCCCCCTACGGCTACGACCAGCAGCAGCCCTACCAGGGCTACCCGCAGGAGCAGCAGCCCTGGGTGCCCGGCCAGCAGACCGGCGAGCCGTACTACGACCCCGACGGCGGACACCAGGACGGTTACACCAACGGCGGTCACCCGCACCACCACGGAACGGGGAACTGACCCGCGATGAAGAAGCCCAGCATCAAGGCCGCCGGCCTCAAGAAGCCGAGCATGCCCGCGATCAAGAAGCCGAGCATCGGCGGCGCCCTGTCCGGCGGCAGCCGGACGGGGAAGTCGCTGCTGGCCGCGGTGGCGGTGCTCGGCGTGGTCTTCGGCATCGCCGAGCTGCGTCCGCCCGCCGACCCGTCGTCCACCGGCAGCCCCGGCGGCGCGACCACCGCGCAGGTCGAGCGCACCTCGCTGGTCTGCCCGGCGCCCATCCAGGGCCTGCTCGGCTCCACCGATCTGACGCTGTTCAGCCCGGAGGGCAAGGCGGAGGGCGGCAGTGCCTCGCTCTCCGACGTGGTGCCGCCCGCCGCGGGGGCCTCGGCGAAGCCCTCGGCGGCGCCGTCGGGCAGCCAGTCGGGGAGCCCCTCGGCCGGCCCGTCCGGCAGCGGCTCGGCGAAGCCCTCGGCCGGGGCCCCCGCGGCCCCGGTGCCGGGCGCCCGGCTGTCCCTCACCAAGCCGGGTGCGCCGGTGACCGGCCAGGCGGCCCCCGGGGACACCGCTCCCGGCACGGTGGCCACCGCCACCGGCGGCTTCGCCCCGGGCTTCAGCGTCTCGCAGACCACCACCTACTCCGACTCCTCCCGGATCGGCCTGTACGGCCTGGACTGCGCGCCCTCCGGCACCGACTTCTGGTTCGCCGGTGCGAGCACCGCCGCGGGCCGCACCGACTACGTCAGCCTGGTCAACGCCGACGCGTTGCCCGCCACCGTCGACATCCGGCTGGTGGGAGAGAAGGGCGCGATCGACGTCGACGCCGCCAACGGCATCACCCTGGCCCCGGGCACCTCGCAGTCGGTGCTGCTGAAGCCGCTGCTCGGCAAGGTGGAGGCCGCGGACCTCGCCGTGCACGTGGTGGTGCGCGGCGGCCGGGTCGGCGCCGCTCTGAACGTGGCCGACGCCGGCAAGGGCTCGGACTGGGTGTCCGCCTCGGCCGCCCCCGCGCCGGTGCAGGTGCTGCCCGGCCTGCCTGCCGACATGGTGTCGGGCCGGCTGGTCGTGGCGGCCCCGGCCGACGACGACGCCGATCTGAAGGTCCAGGTCTCCGGGAAGAACGGCTGGTTCACCCCGGCCGGCAAGGAGACCCTGCACGTCAAGGCGGGCATGGTCGCCACGCTGGAGCTGGGCGAGGCCAAGGGCAAGGAGTTCGGCGCGATCCGGCTCAGCCCGAGCGACCCGGCGCACCCGACGCCGGTGATCGCCACCGTCCGCGTCGACCGGGCGAACAACGGCAAGACCGAGGCGGCCTGGATCAGCGCGGCCGGCCCGGTCGGCAAGCGCGCCTCGCTGGCCGACAACCGGCCCGGTGCCACCACCGTGCTGCTGACCGCCACCGGCTCCGGGGCGGCCAAGGTCCGGCTCACCGCCTCGGCGGGCACCGGCGGCGGCACCCCCGCGACCAAGGAGGTCGACGTTCCGGCCGGCACCACGGTCGCCGTGCAGGGCCTGGAGCCAGCCGATGTGAAGGGCACCTACGGGATCACCGCGGAGACGCTCTCCGGCGGCCCGGTGGTGGCCGCGCGGATACTCGCGATCACGCAGAAGGACGTCCCGATGTTCACCGTCCAGGCGTTCCGGGACGACCACAGCACCGTCACCGTGCCGTACGCGCAGAACGACCCCGGTCTGGTGCTGCGCTGAGCGGAGTCCGGGTCAGTCCTCGTCGTAGCGGGGGTCGATGGCGTCGGGCGACAGCCCGAGCAGTTCGGCCACCTGCTCGATGAGGACCTCGTGGACGAGCGCCGCCCGGTCCTCGCGCGACTTCGCGCGGACCTCGACCGGGCGGCGGTACACCACGATCCGGCTCTTGCGGCCCTGGGCCGCGGGTATCACCCGGCCGAGCGGCACGCCGTCCGGGGCCGGCTCGCCCTGGGCGGGCAGCGGCACCTCCTGGACGGCGAACTCGACGTCGACCAGCTGCGGCCACCGCCGCTCCAACCGCTCGACGGACTCGCGGACGTAGTCGTCGAACAGTTCGGAGCGGGTCAGCGAGATCGGCACCTGCGGCGGTGCCAGCGGTCCGCGCAGGCCGCGGCCGTGCCGGTCCCGGTGGCGCGGTCGCCGCTGCCCACCGGCCGGTGACGGAGGTGTGGGGCTGTCCATATCAGTGTCGAGCGTAGTCCCTGACCGGGTGGAAGTGGACCACCTCCGGGCCCGTGCGGCGGCGACACGGACCGCCGGGCGGGGGTGGGTCGTCGCGGCCCGCTCGGGAGTGCTGTACCGTCCACCCTCGTGAGCTCTGTACGTCGTTGTTCGCGGACCGCGTGCGGCCGGCCGGCCGTGGCGACGCTGACGTACGTCTACGCGGACTCCACCGCCGTGCTGGGCCCGCTCGCGACCTACGCCGAGCCGCACTGCTACGACCTGTGCGCCGAGCACGCCGAGCGGCTGACCGCCCCCCGCGGCTGGGAGGTCGTCCGGCTCGCCGTCGACGCCGGCCCGGTCCGCCGCACCAGCGACGACCTGGAGGCGCTGGCCAACGCCGTCCGCGAGGCCGCCCGCCCGCAGGAGCGCACGCCGCGTCAGGGCGGCCCCGGCGAGGGCGAGTCCGGCGAGATCGGCCGACGCGGCCACCTGCGGGTCCTGCGCTCCCCCGAGAACTGAGCGTCCCCCTCTTCCCACCCCCGCGGGTGCACCGCGCACCGGTGCGCGCGGACGCGCACCCGGCGCGGCTCCGCGGCACCTCCACCACCCCGGCCCCGCCCCGTCGCCGCCCGGCACGGCCGCCCGCGACCGGGCGTCGGATGATCTGACGGCCGCCGTGCCACGGCCGGTAGTGTGGCTACCGGCCGGGCACGGCCGCACCGCACACCGCACGAATCTGGAGCCCGACGTCCATGAGCCTGCCGTCCTTCCTGCTGGACATCCTGGTCTGCCCGCAGTGCCACGCGCCGCTCGCCGAGAGCTCCGAGCAGGGTCAGCCGGAGCTGCGGTGCACCGGTGACGGCTGCGGCCTGATCTACCCCGTGCGCGACGACATCCCCGTCCTGCTGGTGGACGAGGCCCGCCGCCCCTCCTGACCCCCGCCCGGTGAGCCCGCTGGAGGCCGGCCGCATGCTCGACGACACCCTGCTCGACGATCCGGCCGCCCTGCAGCGCGCCGACCGGCAGCACGCCCTGCTCGCCCTCGCCGGGGCGGGCGCCCGGGTCCGCACCGCCGTACGGCTCGCCGACGAGGCCGGCCTCGTCTCCCTCCGGCCGGAGGGCAGGCCGCGGACCGTCCTGGTGGCCGGTCACGGCAGTGCGCTCGCCGCCGGAGCCGTGCTGGCCGCGGTTGCCGTGACCGCCTGCCAGGTCCTGCCGCTCGGCCCGTCCGAGGCGGGCCCCGGCGAGCCCGACGCCCTGACCGCGGGCCTGGTCTGGCAGCTGCCCGGCTGGGCGGGCCCGCTCGACCTGCTGGTCGTCAGCAGCGCCACCGGCCGCGAGCGCGGCCTGGTCCGGCTCGCCGAGCAGGCGTACGCCCGCGGTTGCGCGATCGCCGTCACCGCCCCGCCCGGCAGCGCGCTCGCCGAGGCGGCCCTGCAGGTCCGCGGCCTCCCGCTGCCGTACGCGCCGAGCGCGGTCGAGCCCGGGCAGAGCCCGGACGACGAGCCCGACCTGCCCGCGGAGGACCCGGGCGCGATCTGGGCGCACCTCGCCCCGCTGATCGCCCTCGCCGACCGGATCGGCGTCACCCAGCTCCCGGCCGGCTCCCTGCACGGCGTCGCGGACCGGCTGGACGAGGTCGCCGTCCGCTGCCGTCCGGACGCCGCCGCCTACCTGAACCCGGCCAAGGGCCTGGCCGCGCAGCTCTCCGGCACGGTGCCGCTGGTGTGGGCGGACGGTCCGGTGCCGGGCGCCGCCGCCGAGCGCTTCGCGGCGATGCTCGCCGACCGCGCCGGGCTGCCCGCCCTGCCGGGCCCGCTGCCGCAGACGCTCACCGCGCACCGCGGCATGTTCGTCGGCCACCTCGGCGCCGGCGCCGACCCGGACGACTTCTTCCGCGACCGGGTGGACGAGCCGGAGCCGCTCCAACTGCAGGTGGTGCTGCTGCGGCACGCCCCGGGCCGCCCGGCGGACGCCGATCCCGGCTTCGCGGTCGCCCGCGCCCGCCGGCTGGCCGACGCCCACGACGTCAGGCTCACCGAGTACACCAGCACCCTGGAGGACCCGCTCCAGGCCCTCGCCGAACTCACCGGTCCGGCCGACTTCGCCGCCGTGTACCTGGGCCTGGCCCGCTGACGGGCCGCCGTCCCTCCCTGACCGGAGATCAGCCTTCCGGTCGGGGCGGGATACTGTGTGCGCTCGACAGCTGAGCCCACGGCCGTAGAGCGGCCCAGTCGGAGGGACCGGACCACAGCATGAGCACCGAAGGCGGCACCAAGGCACTGGTCGCGGCGCTGTCCGCGAACCTGGCGATCGCGGTCGGCAAGTTCACCGCCTTCGCCTTCACCGGGTCCTCGTCGATGCTGGCCGAGGGCGTCCACTCGGTCGCCGACTCCGGCAACCAGGTGCTGCTGCTGATCGGCGGCAAGCGGGCGACCCGCGAGGCGAGCGAGCAGCATCCCTTCGGCTACGGCCGCGAGCGCTACATCTACGGCTTCCTGGTGTCGATCGTCCTGTTCAGCCTCGGTGGCATGTTCGCCGCCTACGAGGGCGTAGAGAAGATCATCCACCCGCACGAGCTGAAGGACTGGGGCTGGGCGGTCGGCGTCCTGGTCTTCGCCGTGCTGATGGAGAGCTGGTCCTTCTGGACGGCCTACCGGGAGTCCGCCAAGGCCAAGGGCGCGCTCGGCTGGTCCGAGTACATCCGCCGGGCCAAGGCCCCCGAGCTGCCCGTCGTCCTGCTGGAGGACACCGGCGCGCTGATCGGCCTGCTGCTCGCGCTGTTCGGCGTCGGGCTCAGCGTCATCACCGGCGACGGCATCTGGGACGGCATCGGCACCCTGTGCATCGGCCTCCTGCTGATCGTCATCGCCCTGGTGCTCGCCTCGGAGACGAAGTCCCTGCTGATCGGCGAGTCCGCCGACAAGGAGGTCGTCGGCGAGATCCGCGACGCGCTGGTCGACCACGACACCGTCACCGACGTCATCCACATGCGCACCCTGCACGTCGGCCCGGAGGAGCTGCTGATCGCCGCGAAGATCGCGGTCAACGCCGAGGACACCGCCGCCCAGGTCGCCGCCGCGATCGACGCCGCCGAGGCCCGCATCCGCCGCGCCGTGCCGATCGCCCGCGCCATCTACCTGGAGCCCGACATCTACAGCGCCGAGAAGGCCGCCGCGGGCCCCGACCCGGAGGCCACCCCCGGCGGCCCCGGCCCCGACCGGCACTGACGGTCCGGCACATTCCGGCCGCCCCCGCGGTGCACCCGCGGGGGCGGCCGAAACCGTACGCGGCTCGCCCGTGGTCCCGCCGCTCCGGCGGCGGCTCGGTGTAGATTCGTCCCCAGAGCCAAACGTCGCTGCTGATGGCGGTCGATCGGAGCCGAGCGCCCCGGTCGAGGGAGAGAGGTCCTCCGACGGATTGTGCCGCGCAGCAGAGTGCGTCCGTTGGCCGCTCTGCGGCCAAGCACACCCGTTCACAGGCCCACGCAGCGAGGAGCATCCCGCATGTCGTCCCCCCTCAACGGTGACTTCAAGGTCGCCGACCTCTCCCAGGCACCGTTCGGCCGCAAGGAGATCCAGCTCGCCGAGCACGAGATGCCCGGCCTGATGTCGATCCGCAAGGAGTACGCGGCCTCCCAGCCGCTGGCCGGCGCCCGGATCACCGGCTCGCTGCACATGACCGTGCAGACCGCCGTCCTCATCGAGACGCTGACCGCGCTCGGCGCCGAGGTCCGCTGGGCCTCCTGCAACATCTTCTCCACCCAGGACCACGCCGCCGCCGCCATCGCGGTCGGCCCCGAGGGCACCGTCGAGGAGCCCGCCGGCGTCCCGGTCTTCGCCTGGAAGGGCGAGACGCTGGAGGAGTACTGGTGGTGCACCGAGCAGGCGCTGACCTGGCCGAACGGCCAGACCCCGAACATGATCCTCGACGACGGCGGCGACGCCACCCTGCTGATCCACAAGGGCGTCGAGTTCGAGAAGGCCGGCGAGGCCCCGGACCCGTCCACCGCCGACAACGACGAGTACCGGATCATCCTCGAGCTGCTCAACCGCACGCTCACCGAGTCCCCCGCCAAGTGGACCGAGATGGCCTCCACCATCAAGGGCGTGACCGAGGAGACCACCACCGGCGTCCACCGCCTGTACGAGATGCACCGCGACGGCAAGCTGCTGTTCCCGGCCATCAACGTCAACGACTCGGTCACCAAGTCGAAGTTCGACAACAAGTACGGCTGCCGCCACTCGCTCATCGACGGCATCAACCGCGCCACCGACGTCCTGATCGGCGGCAAGGTCGCCGTCGTCTGCGGCTACGGCGACGTCGGCAAGGGCTGCGCCGAGTCGCTCCGCGGCCAGGGCGCCCGCGTCATCGTCACCGAGATCGACCCGATCTGCGCGCTGCAGGCCGCGATGGACGGCTACCAGGTCACCACCCTGGACGAGGTCGTCGAGACCGCCGACATCTTCATCACCACCACCGGCAACAAGGACATCATCCTCGCCTCCCACATGGAGCGGATGAAGCACCAGGCCATCGTCGGCAACATCGGCCACTTCGACAACGAGATCGACATGGCCGGCCTCGCCCAGCTCCCCGGCGTGGTGAAGACCGAGGTCAAGCCGCAGGTCCACGAGTGGCGCAAGGCCGACGGCCGCACCATCATCGTGCTCTCCGAGGGCCGCCTGCTGAACCTCGGCAACGCGACCGGCCACCCGTCCTTCGTGATGTCCAACTCCTTCGCGAACCAGACCATCGCGCAGATCGAGCTGTTCACCAAGACCGCCCAGTACCCGATCGGCGTGTACGTCCTGCCGAAGCACCTGGACGAGAAGGTCGCCCGCCTCCACCTCGACGCCCTCGGCGTCAAGCTCACCACCCTCACCAAGGACCAGGCCGACTACATCGGCGTCCCGGTCGAGGGCCCCTACAAGCCGGAGCAGTACCGCTACTGATCCCGGCCCCGCCGACCCCGTCGGCGACCCGGACGAACACGTGCGCCCGGTGCCCCCCGGCACCGGGCGCACGCCCTTTCCTACGGAGCCCAGATCGGGGGCTTCCCCCACGAGGCCGGGTCCGCGCCCACCACCGTGAAGTGCGAGAGCCAGGACGACGCGCCGCCCACCGCCGCCAGGGCACCCGGATCGGAGGTCTGCACGCACAGCATCAGGCCGTCCTGTTCCTTGCAGGCCGCCGGATCGGTCGCCCCCGCGGCGCCCGGCACCGCCTGCATCCGCGGCAGCCAGTTCGAACCCATCGGCACCGCCGTCGTACTGAACGACTGCGTCGGCGACACCGAGAACGTCAGCCGCAGCGTCCAGTCGCCCTTCCCCGACACCGGCCGCAGCAGATCCGCACCGACGAGCGCGTACGCCGCCGGCGCCCCGCTCAGCCGCACCGGCAGCGGCACCTTCATCGGCCCGAACAGCGCCTTCTCCGCCACCTCGTGGGTCAGCGCCTCGCGCTGGCCCTTCGGCACCGACGAGGAGACGACCTCCGCCCACCGGCCGTCCACCATGAGCCAGCGCAACACGGTCGTGTCGTCCGCCGCACTCTCGGCGGACGTCCAGTAGGCCACCTGGTCGTTCACCGGCGGCGCCGCCACCTTGACCTCCGTCCCGTCCGAGCGCCTCTCCGGCGGCGGCACCACCCCGACCGGGTACACCGACAGCGCGAAGCGGACCCCGCCGCCCTCCGCGTCCCCCGAGGCCTGCACCAGGTACCCGTTCGCCCCGTACGAGTAGCGAACCGCGTGGACCGACTCCGGCAGCCAGCCGAACTCCATCTGCGCCGACAACAGGGGAACCCCGTTCGCCGCCGGATCCTCCTCGCCGCCCGGAGTGCCCACCCCGGGGCTCGGCCTACCGGGCCCCGCAGGACCGACCGGCGCCGCCGACCGGTCGCCGACCCCCGCCACCACCGAACTGCACACCAGCAGCACCGCCGCCGCGGCACCCCACACCGACATCCGGCGCCGCACCACCCGGCCGCGGCCCCGCCGCACCGCAGCACCCGCATCCACCGTGCTCGGCGGTGCCGCCGACTCCGCCAGCGCCGCGAGCCCGACCACCAGCTCCTGCTCCGACCTGATCCCGCTCACGCCTCCGCCCTCCCCGCCCGAGCGGGGACGACCCGGCGACGCAGCGCCTCCAGCCCCCGGGACGTCTGGCTCTTCACATTGCCCGCCGAGCAGCCCAGCACCTCGGCCGTCTGCTCCACCGTCATGTCGCAGTAGTACCGGAGCACCACCGCCGCCCGCTGCCGCGGCGGCAACGACGCCAGCGCCTGCCGCAGGTCGAGCGACGCATCCAGATCGGCGACCACGGCATCGGTGTCCAGCTCGAACCCGACCGTCCGCATCCGCCGCCACCACGGCGACCGCTGCTCCGCCAGGTACGTGTTCACCAGCACCCTGCGCGCATAGCCGTCCCGGTTCTCCACCCGCCCGAACCGCGACCAGTTCGCATAGAGCTTCGTCATGCTCTCCTGCACCAGGTCGTCCGCCCGGTGCCAGTCCCCGCAGAGCAGGTACGCGACCTTCCGCAGCCATCCCGCCCGCGAGGCCACGTACGCGGTGAACTCGGCGTCGCGCGCATGCCGCGCCGATCCCGCCGTCCTCGCCATCGAAGTGCCCGCCCCTCCCTCGTCGCAGCGGCGCGCTCCGCACCGCCCGCCCCCCTGATGCAGACAGCGGAGGGAAAGGTTGCACGTAGGCTTCGGGCCATGCCCAACGGCCGCTACTCCCTGCACACCGACACCGGCCCCGCCGGCCACGGCCCCGTCCTCGTCGGCGAGGAACGCTTCAGCTGTGCACCCGGACCGGCCGGCTGGCGCTACGTCTCCAAGACCTACGCCCCCGACGGCAGCGTCCTCGGCACCACCGACCTCACCCTCGACTCCCGCAGCCGCCCGCTGCGCCTGGAAGTCAGGGCGGGCGGCTGGCAGGTCCGCGGCGGCGCGGTCGACGGCGTGGCCTGGGTACGGGCCGACGCCGCCGATCCGGCCGGCGAGCACGCCGTCGAGGGCCACGACCGGGCCCACGGCTTCACCGGCACCTCGCCGGCGTTCCTGGTCGCCACCGCCCGGATGCTGCGCCTGGAGGTCGGCGCCTCCGTACGCGTCCGACTCGTGGCGCTCACCGAGCCCGTCCTCGCCCCGCGCACCGTCGACCAGGGATGGCAGCTGGCCGGCGTCGACACCCACGACACCGACAGCGGCCCCCTGCTGGTCGAGCGCTACGTCGTCGCCGACCTCGCCACCGGCGAGCAGCACACCGTGCACCTCGCCGGCGACGTCGTGCTCGCCGCACCCGGCATCGAGCTCGAAGAGCTGGAGTCCCCGCCCAACCCCTGGCCGGCCGAATTCACCGGCTGACGGGCACGGGCTGCCCGGCCGGCCGCGTCAGGCGGGCGGTGCGAAGCCCTTCGAAGGCGGCGGCACCTCGGCCACCGGGGGAGCGTCCGTCGGCGCCTGCGCCGTCTGCGGCGCAGGCGGTGCCGGAGCCACGGGCGCCTGCGCCACGGGCGCCGCTGCGGGGTACGTCGGGGGCTGCGCCCCGAAGGTCTGCTGCTGCCGCGCCGCAGCCGAGGCCCGCTCCCACTCGCGCCGCTGCCGTTCGGTCAGAACCGCGCCCAGGTAGGCCGCCGGGTGCACGCCGTACGGCACCGGGCGGCCGGTCCGCTCGGCGAGGTCCGAGGCGAGCCGCTCCGCCATCCCCGCCGCCACCGCCGGGTCGAGCTGGCCGTGCCGTCCCAGGAACTGCCGGATCGCCAGCCACAGGCCGTCCGGCACCGCCGAGAAGTCCAGCGCCACCAGCTGCTCGCCGATCGCGTGCAGCAGGCCCTGCGGCACCGGCGGCAGCACGGACTGCACCCGGGCCGCCTGCGGAAGCCGCTCCCGCACCACCAGCGTGCCCGCGAAGACGTCGCCGAGCCGGCGGCCCTGCGGCGACACCAGCGAGGCGATCACCGCTCCCGCCCCGGCCGTCATCTGGATCTCCAGCACCGCCACCAGCCCGCGCACCAGCGTGTGCCGGAACCGCACCGGGCCGCCGTCCGCGCGCACCACCCGCAGGCCCAGCGCCAGCTTGCCGAGCGACCGCCCGTGCGACAGCGTCTCCACCAGCACGGGCACGCCCACCAGGAAGAACACGCTCAGCCCGAGCACCACGGCGGCCGCCGCGGCCTCGTCCAGGGAGGGCACCGCGGTGAGCACCACCGTGGTGAAGACCATCAGACCGACCAGCTGGACGGCCAGATCGAGGACGATCGCCAGCGCCCGGCTGGGCACTTTCGCCGTCCGAAGCCCCAGGACGACGGCCTCGCCCGTCACCAGGTCGCTCACCGCACCCACCCATTCCCCTCGTTGTGATCCCCGGCGGCCAAACATACGGCCGCCCGCCTCTGGCAAGCTAGGCCAGCCCCCGCCCCGCCGCGCCCCCGGAAGTGAGCCGCATGGACCTGGACGTCTTCGTCGCCTCGCACCAGGAGGAGTGGCACCGTCTGGAAGCCCTGAGCCGCAGGCGCAGGCTCAGCGGTGCGGAGGCGGACGAGCTCATCGCCCTGTACCAGCGGACCACCGGCCATCTCGCGCAGGTCCAGTCCGCGGCCCCCGACCCGATGCTGGAGGGCCGCCTCACCACCCTGGTCGCGCGCGGCCGCAGCGCGGTCACCGGGGCCCGCACCTCCTCCTGGCGGGACGCCGGCCGCTACTTCACCGTCGGCTTCCCGGCCGCGCTCTACCGCGCGCGCCGGTGGTGGATACCCGTAGCCGTCCTCTCACTGCTCGTCAGCGCCCTCGTCGCCTGGTGGGTGTCCAGCCACCCGGAGGTCCGCGACAGCCTCGGCGCCCCGGAACAGCTCCGCGAGATGACCCGCCCCGGCGGCGGCTTCGAGGCCTATTACTCCGAGCACCCGGCGACCTCCTTCGCCTTCCAGGTGTGGACCAACAACGCCTGGGTCGCGGCCCAGTGCCTGGTCTTCGGCGTCCTGCTCGGCCTTCCGGTCCTCTTCGTGCTCTTCCAGAACGTGCTCAACCTCGGCATCGGGCTCGGCCTCATGTCCTCGGCCGGCCGCCTCGACCTCTTCCTCGGCCTGCTGCTCCCGCACGGCCTGTTGGAGCTGACCGCAGTCTTCGTGGCGGCCGGCGTCGGTCTCCGCCTCGGCTGGACGGTGGTCGACCCGGGCCGCCGCACCCGTGCCACGGCACTCGCCGAGGAGGGCCGAGCCGCCATCGGCATGGCCGTCGGCCTGGCCGCGGTGCTGATGGTCACCGGTGTCATCGAGGCCTTCGTGACGCCCTCCGGCCTCCCGACCTGGGCCCGGATCTCCATCGGTGTGACCGTCGAGGTCCTCTTCCTGCTGTACGCCCTCGTCCACGGCCGCCGGGTCGCCGCGACCGGCGAGTTCGGCGACGTCGAGGAGGCCGACCGCACCGACATCCAGCCCGTGGCGGCCTGAGGTGGTCGGGCGAGGGCCCCGGCCCTGGTAAGGTCTTGATCATCCCGAAACGACCGTTGACGCGATCGTGACGGGCTAGTAGGTTTGAACGGTTGGGACGGGCTGGACAACAGCCGGAACCAGGCGTAGTGTCTACGACACCGTCGAACCGAGGCAGAGCGTCCGTCAGGATCGCCACCCGGTGAAGACAAATCCTCCGCACTGAGCACTACGAAGCTTTTGATAAGCTTCGTCGCGAAGTCGAGGAAATCCCTCCAGCGGGAATCTAGAGAAACAACGGCCGGTAAAACGGCCGACGCGGATCTGATAAGCTGGGAACACGAAAGAGCGAAACGCCCGGAGGGTCCGCCGGAAGGCGGTCCGAAGGAAGTGTCCGTTCCTTGAGAACTCAACAGCGTGCCAAAAGTCAACGCCAGATATGTTGACATCC
>NZ_JBFAXX010000071.1:22400-38908 GCF_040680995.1 Kitasatospora sp. NPDC051914 | reverse complement strand
GCGTTGACTTTTGGCACGCTGTTGAGTTCTCAAGGAACGGACACTTCCTTCGGACCGCCTTCCAGCGGACCCTCCGGGCGTTTCGCTCTTTCGTGCTTCCAGCTTATCAGAACGTTTACCGGCCGTTGACCGGATCTTTGCGTTCCCGACTTGCGGAGTTAACCATCGCGCTGTGGCGACCCGAGCAACGATAGCCGCTCTCCGGCCGAGCGCCTAATCGAGCCGCAACAGGGTCACCCGGTCGGCGTACCGGCCCTCCGTCGCGCCGCGGCGCGCAGACGATCGTCGGCAGTCGCCCGCATGCCGTAGAGTGCGCGCATCGGCGCAGAGGACTAGACCACTTGAGTCGGCTCGGGCCCGTCGTTACTGCGCCGACGGCCGGCGCGCGGCGGTTCGGTGCTGCCCGAGCAGGGCGCGTCCCCGCTCGGCCCACCCTGTCGTTACGTGCCGGTATGTCCGAAGTTGACATGATTTAGGCTTCAGCTGATGCCGACGCCGCTGCAACGCGGCCGCACGCGCTGTACTCCGCACTTGGGAGGCTCCACCATGACCACTGTGACCTCGCCGCTCGCCGGTCGGGCCGTCGGGCTGGCCAATGTGCCGGACCCCGTCTTCGCCGGCGCGATGGTCGGGCCCGGCACCGCCATCGACCCGGTGCGCGAGCCCACCGAGGCGGTCGCGCCGGTGGACGGGCTCGTGGTCTCGATGCACCCGCACGCCTTCGTCGTCGTGGACGCTGACGGGCACGGCGTGCTGACCCACCTGGGCATCGACACGGTGCAGCTGAACGGCGAGGGCTTCGAACTGCTCGTCGGCAAGGGTGACGAGGTCAAGCGGGGCCAGCCGGTGATCCGCTGGAACCCGGCCGCGGTCGAGGCCGCCGGCAAGTCGCCCATTTCGCCGATCGTCGCGCTGGAGGCCTCCTCCGAGGCGCTGTCCGGTGTCGCCGAGGCCGGCGAGGTCGCCACCGGCGGCGAACTCTTCACCTGGAACTGACGTCCCGGGTGCGGACCGGCGGGACGGTGCGCACCCTGCAATCGGGAGCCCGAGCCTGGCCGGGTGAAAGGAAACTCAGAACGTGGAACCGATGCTTCGCGGCGTAGGGGTCAGCCACGGGGTCGCCATCGGCCCGGTGCGGCACATGGGGACGGCGGTGCTGGAGCCCCCGGCGACGCAGATACCCAGCGAGGACGCCCCGCACGAGCAGGCCAGGGCGCAGGCCGCGGTCGACGCGGTCGCCGCCGACCTGATCGCGCGCGGCAACCTGGCCGGCGGTGAGGCGCAGGCCGTGCTCGAGGCCCAGGCGCTGATGGCGCAGGACCCTGAGCTGATGGCGGACGTCAGCCGTCGGATCGCCGTCGGCAGCAGTGCCGAGCGGGGCATCTACGACGCCTTCGCCGCGTACCGGGCGCTGCTCGCCTCGGCGGGCGACTACCTGGCCGGCCGGGTGGCCGACCTGGACGACGTCCGGAACCGGATCGTGGCCCGGCTGCTCGGCGTGCCGATGCCCGGGGTGCCGGACAGCGACGAGCCGTACGTGCTCTTCGCGCACGACCTCGCTCCGGCGGACACGGCGCTGCTGGACCCGACGCTGGTGCTGGGGTTCGTCACCGAGGAGGGCGGGCCGACCAGCCACAGCGCGATCCTGGCACGGGCGCTCGGGGTGCCGGCGGTCGTGGCGCTGCCCGGGGCCACCGGCGTGGCCGAGGGTGTCGTCGTCGCGGTCGACGGCAGCAGCGGCGAGGTGCTGGTGAACCCGTCGGACGACAAGCAGGAGGAGCTGCGCCGGCTGGCGGCCGAGCGGAAGGCGGCGCTGGCCGCGTCCTCCGGGCCCGGCCGGACCTCGGACGGGCACCTGGTGCCGCTGCTGGCGAACATCGGCGGCCCGGCGGACCTGCCGGCGGCGCTGGAAGCCGAGGCGGAGGGTGTCGGCCTGTTCCGCACCGAGTTCCTCTTCCTCGACGACTCGGCGAAGGCCCCGAGCGAGGAGAAGCAGTACGAGGCGTACCGGAAGGTGCTGGAGGCCTTCCCGGAGCGGCGGGTCGTCGTCCGGGTGCTGGACGCCGGTGCCGACAAGCCGCTCGACTTCCTGACGCCGGCGGACGAGCCGAACCCGGCGCTCGGGGTGCGCGGGCTGCGGACGCTTCTCGAGCACCCGGAGGTGCTGGCGGCGCAGCTGCGGGCGCTGGCCAGGGCGGCCGAGGGGCTGCCGGTGCACCTGGAGGTCATGGCGCCGATGGTGGCCGACCGCCAGGATGCGAAGGCCTTCGCCGAGGCCTGCCGTGAGGCGGGGCTGCAGGCGAAGTTCGGTGCGATGGTGGAGATCCCGTCGGCGGCGCTGCGGTCGCGGTCGATCCTCCAGGAGGTGGAGTTCCTGTCGCTGGGGACGAACGACCTGGCGCAGTACACCTTCGCGGCGGACCGGCAGGTGGGTGCGCTGGCCCGGTTGCAGGACCCGTGGCAGCCGGCGCTGCTGGACCTGATCGCGCTGTCGGCCGAGGCCGCGCAGACGGTCGGCAAGAGCTGCGGGGTGTGCGGCGAGGCGGCGTCCGACCCGCTGCTCGCCTGTGTGCTCACCGGGCTCGGGGTGACGAGCCTGTCGATGGGTGCCGCGTCGATCCCTTATGTGCGGACGGCGCTGGCCAAGTACACGCTGGCGCAGTGCCGGCGGGCCGCTGCGGCGGCGCGGGCTGCGGACAACGCGGCCGACGCGCGGGCGGCGGCGCACCAGGTGCTGTCCGGCGAGTAGGCGCCCCGGGGCAGGGCCGGGGCCGCAGGGGCGCTTCCACCGTGGGGGTTGGAAGCGCCCCTGCTCGCATGTCCGGGGTCGGACGGCGACGGTCGGCGGGACGGGCTCAGCTGCGGCGCTCGGCGCCCAGGCGCTCGAAGAACCGCAGGTGGTCGAGGTTGTCGACCGAGCCGGGGTTGACCGCCTTCTCCAGCGGGGTGCCCGACAGCAGCCGCTTGACCGGGACCTCGATCCGCTTGCCGGTGAGGGTGTGCGGGAGGCCGTGGACGGCGATGATCTCGTCGGGTACGTGGCGGGGCGAGAGCTGGGTGCGCAGCTCGGTGCGGACGCGGGCGCGCAGCGAGTCGTCGAGGTCCGCACCGGGGGCGAGGACGACGAAGAGCGGCATCCAGTACCCGCCGTCGGGCTCCTCGACGCCGATGACCAGGGACTCGGCGATCTCGGGGAGGCGTTCGACGACCTCGTAGATGTCGGAGGAGCCCATCCGGACGCCCTGGCGGTTGAGCGTGGAGTCGGAGCGGCCGTGGATGATCACCGTGCCGCGGGAGGTGACGGTGATCCAGTCGCCGTGGCGCCAGACGCCCGGGTACATGTCGAAGTAGCTGTCCCGGTAGCGGGTGCCGTCGGGGTCGTTCCAGAAGCCGATGGGCATGGAGGGCAGCGGCTTGGTGACGACGAGCTCGCCGACCTGGTCGGTGAGGGGGTGGCCCTGGACGTCCCAGGACTCGACGGCGGCGCCGAGGCAGGGGGCCTGGATCTCGCCGAGGTGGACGGGGAGGGTGGGGACGCCGCCGACGAAGCAGCTGCAGACGTCGGTGCCGCCGCTGACGGAGGCGAGCCAGACGTCCTGCTTGACCTCGTCGTAGATCCACTGGAAGCCGTCGGGCGGCAGCGGGGAGCCGGTGGTGCCGATGCAGCGGACGGCGGAGAGGTCGAGGTCGCGGCCGGGGTGGAGGCCGGCCTTGCGGCTGGCGATCACGTAGGCGGCGGAGGTGCCGAGGACGGTGGCGCGGGTACGGGCGGCGACGGACCAGAGGGTGCCGGTGTCGGGGTGGCCGGGGCTGCCGTCATAGGTGACGATCGTGGACCCGACGAGGAGGCCGGCGACGAGGAAGTTCCACATCATCCAGCCGGTGGAGGTGTACCAGAGGAAGCGGTCCTCGGGGCCGAGGTCGAGATGGAGCGAGGCCTGCTTGAGGTGCTCGACGAGGATGCCGCCCTGGCTCTGCACGATGGCCTTGGGCAGGCCGGTGGTGCCGGAGGAGTAGAGGACCCAGAGCGGGTGGTCGAAGGGGACCGGCTCGAAGACGGGCTCGGTGTCGCCGGCGACGAGCTCCGCCCAGTCGAGGGCGCCGTCGGGGGCCGGGCCGCCGAGCAGCGGGATGTGGACGACGGTGCGCAGCGAGGGGAGTTCGCGGCGGAGCTCGGCGACGACCTCTGTGCGGTCGTGGTCCTTGCCGCCGTAGTGGTAGCCGTCGATGGCGAAGAGGACGGTCGGCTCGATCTGCTGGAGGCGGTCGAGGACGCTGCGGGCGCCGAAGTCGGGGGCGCAGGACGTCCAGACGGCGCCGACGGCGGCGGTGGCGAGGAGGGCGACGACGGCCTGCGGGATGTTCGGCAGGTAGGCGCCGACGCGGTCGCCGGGGCGGACGCCCCGGGCGCGGAGGGCGGCGGCGAGCGAGCCGACCTGGCGGCGGAGCTCGGCCCAGGTGAGGGCGGCGGGCTGCTCGGTGGTCTCGTCCAGGTGGAGGATCGCGGGCGTGTCGGCCAGGTCGGCGTCCTCGGCGGCACGGAGCGCGTGCTCGGCGTAGTTGAGGCGGGCGCCGGGGAACCAGCGGGCGCCGGGCATGGCCGGGTCGGCGAGGACGGCCTCGGGGGCCGTGGTGAAGCGGACGTCGAACCACTCGGTGACCGCTGTCCAGAAGCGGTCGAGGTCGGCGGTCGACCAGGCGTGCAGGGCGGCGTAGCGGGCGGCGGCCTGCTCGTCGTCGTCGGCCGGGGCGAGCGGGGCCGCGGGGGCGCCGTGGTGCTCGGCGGCCCAGGCCTGGAAGGCGACGATCCGGGCGGCTGCGGCGCGGGCCGGGTCGGGGCGCCAGAGCGGTCGGCCTTCGGGTGGGGTGCTCACGGTGGTGGTCTCCCGGGGTGGGGCGCCCCCGTCGAGGGCCGGGGGCGGTGGGCGGGGCTGCTTGTGGCGGGCCGCCCGCGTGGTGGCTGACGAGCAGACCTTGCCATGTGATCGTCGGGCGCGCCAGGGGCCCCAGGGCGGGGGCCCGGCCGCGGCGGCGTGCTCTCAGACGAGGTGGGCGTAGTCGCCGTTGAACCAGGCGTGGGCCACTCGGGTGTGGAAGGGGAAGGCCAGCCGGGAGGCGGTGGGCATGAACTGCCAGCCCTCGGTCTCGGTGGTGGGGACGGAGGGCGGGAGCTCCTCGATGCGGCGGGCGGGGAGCATGCCGAAGAGGCAGAGGAAGCCGCCGGCGGTGTCGGAGTCGGTGGCGACCAGGGCGACCCGGGTGTGGTCGGCCTCGATGCCGGTCTCCTCGCGGAGCTCCCGGACGCAGGCCTGCTGCCAGCTCTCCCCGTAGTCGATGTAGCCGCCGGGAAGGGCGAGCTCGCCGTAGCCGGGCTCGATGGTGCGGCGGATGACCACCAGGCCGTTGGACTCGGGGGCGACGACGGGGAGGAGGGTGACGACCACGGGCAGCGGGTTGCGGTAGCTGATCTCGTTGCAGCCGGGGCAGGTGCGGGGCCACCCGACGGTGCCGGGGCTGTAGGGGGTGCCGCACCAGTGGCAGTGCGAGCCGGGGCCGTAGGTCGTCCGGTCGGCCTGGTGTGTGGTCATGGGGTGGATGGTACTGCGGCTGGCGGGGCGTCGGCGGTGGTGTTTCTGACGGGCTGTCGGGCCGTGGGACTCGATCAGCACGGGTGTGCGGAGGCGGTCGGCGACGGCGTCGGACCAGGCCTGCGGGTCGCGGCCCGGGTCGGTGAGGCGGCCGGGGCGGGCGCGGCCGAGGGCCTCGGTGAGGCGGGCCTGGGCGTCGAGGTCGCCCGGGCTGCCGCTGGTGACGGCGTGCAGCGGTGCGCCGTCGAGTTCGTAGCTGTCGCAGAGGCGCAGGCCGGGGTGGCGGGCGGCGGTGTCGAGGTGGGTGAGGGCGAGCGCGTCGGCGCCGCCGGCGGCGGTCAGGGCGTAATGGTGGGCGGGGGTGTCGAAGTGTCCGGTGCGGAAGGCTCCCTGCCAGCGGCCGGTGGTGTTGTGCGGCTCGGCGAGGTCGAGGGTCTTGTCCTCGGTGGGCAGCGGGCCGGGGCCGTGCCGGGTGGTGTAGGTGCGCAGGACGCCGAGGCGGAGGGCGGCGGCGGGCCGGCCGGCCTCGGCGAGGAGGGTCTCGGCGTTGGCGAAGGTGGTGGTGGACCAGGTGGTGTAGGGGTGGAAGCCGTGCCGTTCGTCGAGCAGGACGCCCTGGGCGCCTTCGAACACCACGGGGCCGCTGCGCAGCAGGCGGGTGAGCTCCTCGGGGCCGGTGAGGCGGACACGGGCGGCGAAGGCGGTGAAGGCCTCGGCGCAGTCGGCGGGCGGCGGGGCCGGCAGGGCCGCGGGGGCGAGGCCGAGCTCGTCGGCGAGGCGGTCGCGGAGCAGGGTGAGGCGGCGGAGGAGGCGGGCGGGCCGGGTGCAGTCGTCGGCGGTGGGTGCGTCCTCGGGGTGGTCGAGGGCGTAGCGGGCGGTTTCGCCGATGCCGATACCGCAGGAGCCGTGGCGGGCGGTGCCGCGGCGCTGCTCGCGGATGCGGTTGGCGGCGGCGTGGTACGGGGTGGTCAGCAGGGCGCGGCGGTCGACGGTGAGCAGGGCCAGCGGGTCGGGCACGCCGAGGGCGGCGAGGTGGCGGGCCTCGGCGGCGAGGGCGAGCGGGTCGACCAGCATGAAGCGGGAGAGGTGGGTGGGGACGCCGGCGAGGGTGCCGGAGCCGAACTGGGCGAAGGTGTGGTGTCGGCCGTCGTCGGTGACGACGTTGTGGGCGGCCTGGGCTCCGCCGTTGAAGCGGACGACGGCGCGGGCGGGTCGGGCGGTGTCGGGGCCGAGCGGGCCGCGGCAGAGGTGGTCGACGACGGTGCCCTTGCCGGCGTCGCCGAAGCCGAGGTCGCAGACGATGACGTGTCCGTCGGTGAGGGGATCGGTCACGGCGGTGCCTGTTCTGTCGGTGGTGCGGCGGGGGTGGGTGGGCGCCGGGTGCCGGCCCCGGGGTGGGGCCGGCACGGTGCTGCAGGCTGCGGCAGTACGGCGGAGGCGGGTCGGTCAGAGGCGGGTGGTGCCGGTGGCCAAGCGGTCCGCGGGGTCGAGCAGGGCGGCGCCGGGAACGGCGGCCTCGCGGCTGTGCCGGGCGAGGCCGTCGAGGGCCTTGCCGACGCTGGCGACGGCGCCGGAGCCGATGTCGGCGAGGTCGTCGAGCCCCTCCTGGAGGTCGATGGCCTCCTCGCCCAGGCCGATGGTGAGGGCGATGGTCTCGCAGACCGCGTCGAGGTCGTCGAGCTCGATGACGTGCTGGCCGAGCAGCTTGCGCCAGGTGCCGAGGACCTCGGCGTTGCCGGCGTAGGCGGTGCCGGCCGGGAGGATGAAGTACACGTGGTAGAGCTCCCGGAGCTCGGCGAGGATCGCGCTGACCGGGATGTCCTCGGAGACGGTCTCGCCGAGGACGGCCCTGATCTCCCGGGCCTTGACCTTGCCGTAGGGAAGTTCGTCGCCGATCAGGAAGAGGTACCCCTTGCGGCCGCGGCGCTCGACGCAGTCCAGTGCGGTGTGCCGGGCCATGGCGTACATGGCGAGCTCGTAGGACTCGGTCATCTGCCCGCCGCCACCGCCCTCGAGCAGGATGTTGCCGAGGTTGTCGTCCATCCGGTTGTCTGACTCGAACTGGCCGAGCTGGAGGGGGACGCGGTCGCAGGTGGCGTCGCCGACGGCGCCGAAGAGGATCTGCGGGTGCTCGGTGTACCCCTTGCGCAGGAGCAGGCCGAACAGCTCGGGGAGCTTGGTCTGCAGGACGCGCGGGACGGTCTGCATGGAGCCCGTCACGTCGAACAGGACGGCGATGGCGAGCGAGGTGGGGTGCTCGTCGGAGTCCCGGCTCTCGCGGAGGGTGAGGCCGTGCGGGTCGAGGCTGGGGTGGGCCTTCCAGCCGGAGCGGGCGCCGCGGGTGGTGGCGTCGCTGTAGGCGAAGGCGCTGGCGCCGGTGCCGGCGCGGTAGTGCGCGGCGGCGTCGTAGACGTCGGTGGACCAGGAACCGCTTCCCATCGGGGCCTCCTCAGGCAGTGGGTGGCAGGTGGAACGGCCGGAAGGTGCGCGGGCCGTAGAGGGCGTGGAGCAGCTCGTCGAGCTCGGCGAGGAGCTTCCAGGCGTTGTGCGGTCGGCGGGGCTCGGCGGGCAGGGTGCAGCCGGCGATGAAGGCGCGGATCTGCTTGGGTGCCCGGCCACCCATGAGCAGCTCGATGCAGCGGGTGGCGAGATGGATGTCGGTGGCCTCGGTGACAGCCTGTCGGGCCGGGACCTCCGGTGGGTAGAGCGCGCGGTGGCGCTCGACCAGAGCGGGCGCGGGGGCGGGTGCGCCGGTGCCGGCGTAGCACCAGTCGACGAGGACCAGGCCGTGCTCGGCGGGGTGGACGAGGACGTGCTCCGGCAGGACGGCGCCGTGGCGGACGCCGGCCCGGTGGGCGTACCCGAGGGCGACCAGCAGGCGGCGCCAGATCCAGGCGGCGTCGCGCGGGTCGATGCCGTCGGGGTAGGCCGCCAGGACGTCGGTGAGCGGCCGCAGGCCGCTCTGCCGGACCAGGGCGTTGACCTGGCGCGGTTCGGCGGCCGGGTCGCCGGCGTCCTGGTGGCCGAAGGACTCCAGGAGGGTCGGGGCGTAGGCGTGGAAGCGGCGGTCGCCGTGGCGGGCGAGCCGGGTCAGGGCGGCGGCCTCCCGCTCCATCAGGTCGTTGTCGGCGGCGCTGCGCGGGATCTTCAGCAGGACCCGGGCACCGGACGTGGTGGTGGCGGTGCGCAGGACGGCGATGTCGCCCGTCGCGGCGACCGGGCCGAGGCGGTAGGTGTGCCGGGCGGTGCGCAGCTCGTCCGCGGCGCCGGCGGCCGGCCCGTTGTGCTGCTCCCAGAGCCGGCCGAGGGCGACGAAGGCGGTGGTGGCGCGGGCGCGGTGGGCCTCGGGTGCGGTGTCGGGGTGGAGGAGGCGGGCGAGGCGGCGGTACCGGCGGGCGGCGTCGGCCGTGTCGGTGGGGAAGAGGTCGGCCGGGGCGGCGGCGCCGAGGACGGCGGCGAGGGCCTCGGTGAAGGTGCGCGGGGTGGTGCGCGGCCGGTCCGCGCGCGGCGCGGTCACCGGATGCCGTCCTCGTGCGAGGGGCGCAGCAGCGGCGGGTGGAGCAGCCGGGCGTCGCCTGCCTGGTAGGTGCGGGCACGGGGGCCGCCGCGGGTGCCGCCGCGCTCGGTGGTGGCGCCGGTGGACTCGACGAAGCCGGGCACGGAGAGCACCTTGCGGTGGAAGTTGCCGGCGTGCAGGCGCTCGCCCCAGACGGCCTCGTAGACGGCGCGCAGCTCGGGGATAGTGAAGTCGTGCCGGAGGAAGGCGGTGGCGAGCGGGCTGTACTCGATCTTGGCGCGGGCGCGGTCGAGGCCGTCGGCGAGGATCGTGGCGTGGTCGAAGGCGAGGCGGATGCCGGGCTGCCCGCCGACGCCACCCCCGTGGGTGTCGGCGGGCGGCCCGGCGGTCTGGGGGGTGGTGAGGTCGAGGGTGGCGACGGGGTGCCAGGCGGCGGCCGCCGCGTCGGTGCCGGCCTGCGGGTCGGGCAGGTCGGGGGCGAAGGCGAGGTAGGCGACGGAGACCACGTGCATCCGAGGGTCCCGCTCGGGGGCGCCGTAGCTGCCGAGCTGTTCGAGGTGGATGCGGCTGAGGGCGGCGGCGGCCTCCAGGGTGCCCTCGAGGCCGGTCTCCTCGGCGAGTTCGCGGACGGCGGCGCCGGGGAGGTCCTCCTCGCCGGCGCGCAGGAAGCCGCCGGGCAGGGCCCAACAGCCCTGGTAGGGCGGCTCGCCCCGCTCGACGAGCAGCACGTTGAGCTCACCGGCCCGGAGGGTGAGGGCGACGACGTCGACGGTGACGGCGACGGGGGTGAAGGCGCGCGGGTCGTAGGCCGCGAGCCAGGCGTGCTCGCCCCCGCCCGCAGCCTCGCCGGGGCGCCCGGTGTCGCTGTCGCCTGCCATGTCCGTACCTGCCTTCGGTGGGTGCCGCGCCGTCGAACCGGCGGAGCGACACCTCGGGGAGTCGTTCTCGATGTGAGAAGAACGTAGCGCAGCGGGGCGACGACCGCCAGCCAATTTCGATCACTCGTACGGGTGGACCGCCCGGCCGGCGGCCCGCGGCGGGCCGATCCGCGCCCCGGGCCTCCGCGGCGGCCCCGGCCGCTCTACAGTTCAGGCATCCGCGCCGACCACCGCAGCAGGAGCCGGCCCGCGCCGCAGGAGGTGTCCCGTGCCCGCCGCTCCCCCGTCCGCCGCACCGGGCGTCCGACCGGCCCGTCCGGACTTCGCCGCGGCCCTGGCGGCCGGGCCGCTGGTGCTGGACGGCGGCCTGTCGAACCAGCTCGCCGACGCCGGGCACGACCTCTCCGACGCGCTCTGGTCGGCCCGTCTGCTGGCGGACGACCCCGGGGCGGTCACCGCCGCGCACCTGAGGTACTTCCGGGCCGGCGCCCAGGTGGCGATCACCGGCAGCTACCAGGCCTCGTTCGAGGGCTTCGCCCACCGCGGCCTCGGCCGGGCCGAGGCGGAGCGGCTGCTGGCGCTGAGCGTGCGGCTGGCCCGGGAGGCGGCGCGGCGGGCGGAGGCGGAGGGCGCCGCGGGCCCGCTGTTCGTGGCGGCCTCGGTGGGCCCGTACGGGGCGGTGCTCGCGGACGGTTCCGAGTACCGCGGCCGGTACGGGTTGAGCGCGGCCGAGCTGGAGCGCTTCCACCGGCCGCGGCTGGAGGTGCTGGCGGCGGCCGGCCCGGACGTGCTCGCCGTGGAGACCGTGCCGGACGCGGTGGAGGCGGAGGCGCTGCTGCGCGCCGTCCGGGGCCTGGGGGTGCCCGCCTGGCTGTCGTTCGGCGCGGCCGGGGACCGGACGCGGGCCGGGCAGCCGCTGGCGGAGGCGCTGGCGATGGCCGCGGACGTGGACGAGGTGGTGGCGGTGGGGGTCAACTGCTGCACGCCGGCCGACGCGGACCGGGCGGTGCCGCTCGCGGCCCGGGCGGCCGGCAAGCCGGTGGTGGTGTACCCCAACAGCGGTGAGGAGTGGGACGCCGCGGCGCGCGACTGGCGCGGCGAGCCGACCTTCCGGGCGTCCCGGGTGGCCGGCTGGCTGGCGGACGGGGCGCGGCTGGTCGGCGGCTGCTGCCGGGTCGGCGAGCGGGAGATCGCGGAGCTCGCCCGGGCCGTGCGCGGGGGCGGGTGACCGGGTCGCGTGCGGTGCGGAGTGATCGGAAAGGTGCGCGTCCGGCCGTCGGCCTGGCAGACTCGTGCCGTCAACACTTCGGTCGACAATGTCGACCGCCTGTCAGGGGAGGTAGCCAATGCCCGGCCCGATCCAGTCGCTCTCCCGGGCCGCCGCGATCATGCGCCTGCTGGCCGGCGGTGAGCGCCGACTCGGGCTGTCCGAGGTCGCGACCGCCCTCGACCTGGCCAAGGGCACCGCGCACGGCATCCTGCGCACGCTGCAGCAGGAGGGCTTCGTCGAGCAGGACCCGGAGAGCGGGAAGTACCAGCTGGGCGCCGAGCTGCTCCGGCTCGGCCAGAGCTACCTCGACGTGCACGAGCTGCGGGCGCGCGCCCTGGTGTGGGCCGACGACCTGGCCCGGGCCAGCGGCGAGACGGTCTACCTGGGCGTGCTGCACCAGCAGGGCGTGCTGATCGTGCACCACGTCTTCCGCCCCGACGACACCCGGCAGGTGCTGGAGGTCGGTTCGATGCAGCCGCTGCACTCCACCGCCCTGGGCAAGGTGTTGCTGGCGTACGACCCGGTGGCGCGCGGGCAGCTGGGCGACGGGCCGCTCGAGTCCTACACGCTCCGCACACTGACCGACCCGGCGGACGTGGACGCCGAGTGCGCGCTGATCCGCGAGCGGGGCTGGGCCGACTCGATCGAGGAGACCTGGGAGGGCGTGGCCTCGATCGGCGCGCTGATCCAGGACCGGCGGCGCAATCCGGTGGGCGCGGTCTGCGTCAGCGGGCCGGTGGAGACGGTCACCGAGGACGGCTTCGTGAAGCCGGGCCTGGTGGCGTCGGTGCGCAGCGCCGCCCGGGCCATCTCCCGGGATCTGGGCGCCGGCCGGTTCTGACCGGCCCCGGGGCCCCCGGAGGCCCCTGAGGACACCCGCGCAGGGCGCGGACGGGCACAGCCCGTCCGCGCCCTTATCCATGCCCGGGAGGCGGTGCGGTTCGCCCGTTCCGCCGACTGCCCGGGGTGTCCGGCGCGCCCCGGTGACCCCGTCCGTCACAGGTGCGTAACCCTGCCTTGACGTGGAGGGTGGCCGCGGTGGAAGCTTCCGCATGTCGGTCGACATTGTCGAACGACGGCCGGGAGATCTGCTCCCACTGCGCTCACCCGCACCGGATCGACCCGGCCCACCTGCCCCCACCCCGCACCTCCGGGCCACCAGGACAAGGGAGTCTCTGTGTCCGCTTTCACCAACGGCGACATCTTCGTCGGCGAAACCCTCGGCACCGCCGCTCTGATTCTGCTCGGCGGCGGCGTCTGCGCCGCGGTCACGCTCAAGAAGTCGAAGGCGATCAACGCCGGCTGGCTCGCCATCACCTTCGGCTGGGGCTTCGCGGTCCTCGTCGCCGCCTACATGTCGGCCCCCAAGTCCGGCGCCCACCTCAACCCCGCGGTCACCCTGGCCATCGCCGCCGACACCGGCGACTGGAGCAAGGTCCCGCTGTACATCGGCTCCCAGATGCTCGGCGCGTTCATCGGCGCAGTCCTGGTGTGGGTCACCTACCTCGGCCAGTTCCAGGCCAACGAGGACCCCACCCTCGGCATCTTCTCGACCGGCCCGGAGATCCGGAACCCGATCCAGAACATGCTCACCGAGATCATCGGCACCTTCGTGCTCTGCCTCGCCATCCTCACCCAGGGCCTGAACAAGGGCCTCGGCCTCTCCGGCACCGGCATCCTGATCGTTGCGCTCACCGTCGTCGGCATCGGCCTCTCGCTCGGCGGCCCGACCGGCTACGCGATCAACCCCGCCCGCGACCTCGGCCCGCGCATCGCCCACGCCCTGCTGCCCATCCCCCACAAGGGCAGCTCGGACTGGTCGTACGCGTGGATCCCGGTGGCCGGCCCGGCCATCGGCGGCCTGCTGGCCGGCGGCTTCTACCACATCGTCTTCTGAGCCCGACCGGGGTTTGCCCGGCACCCGCCCACGGGGACTGACCCCACGTCAGGCCTGCCCGTCCCTGTATCCCTCATCCAGATCCGAGGACCTCATGACTTCTGGCACCACGCCCACCGGGAACTACATCGCCGCGATCGACCAGGGCACCACGTCCAGCCGCTGCATCATCTTCGGCGCCGACGGCCGGATCGTCGCCGTCGACCAGCAGGAGCACTCGCAGATCTTCCCGCAGCCGGGCTGGGTCGAGCACGACGCCGCCGAGATCTGGACCCGCGTCCAGTCGGTGATCCGCGGGGCCCTCGAGAAGGCCGGCCTCACCAAGGACGACATCCGCGCCATCGGCATCACCAACCAGCGCGAGACCACCGTCCTGTGGGACAAGAACACCGGCGAGCCCGTCCACAACGCGCTGGTCTGGCAGGACACCCGCACCGAGGCGCTCTGCCGCGAGCTCGGCCGCAACGTCGGCCAGGACCGCTACCGCCGCGAGACCGGCCTCCCGCTGGCCAGCTACTTCGCCGGCCCGAAGATCCGCTGGCTGCTGGACAACGTCGAGGGCCTGCGCGAGCGCGCCGAGGCCGGCGAGATCCTCTTCGGCACCATGGACACCTGGGTCATCTGGAACCTGACCGGCGGCGTCAACGGCGGCAAGCACGTCACCGACGTGACCAACGCCAGCCGCACCATGCTGATGAACCTCCACACGCTGGAGTGGGACGAGAAGATCGCCGAGTCCATGGAGGTGCCGCTCACGGTCCTCCCGGAGATCCGCTCCTCCGCCGAGGTCTACGGCCACGCGATCGGCGACCTGGAGGGCGTGCCCGTCGCCTCCGCGCTCGGCGACCAGCAGGCCGCGCTGTTCGGCCAGACCTGCTTCGACGAGGGCGAGGCCAAGTCGACCTACGGCACCGGCACCTTCCTGCTGCTGAACACCGGCGAGAAGGTCGTCAACTCCTACCACGGCCTGCTGACCACGGTCGGCTACCGGATCGGCGACCAGAAGCCGGTCTACGCCCTGGAGGGCTCGATCGCCGTCACCGGCTCGCTGGTGCAGTGGCTGCGCGACCAGCTCGGCATCATCTCCACCGCGGCCGAGATCGAGACCCTGGCCTCCACCGTCGAGGACAACGGCGGCGCCTACTTCGTCCCGGCGTTCTCCGGCCTGTTCGCCCCGTACTGGCGCTCCGACGCCCGCGGTGTGATCGCCGGCCTGACCCGGTACGTGACCAAGGGCCACCTGGCCCGGGCCGTCCTGGAGGCCACCGCCTGGCAGACCCGCGAGGTCGTCGACGCCATGCAGAAGGACTCCGGCGTCGAGCTCACCGCCCTCAAGGTCGACGGCGGCATGACCTCCAACAACCTGCTGATGCAGAACATCGCCGACGTCCTCGACGCCCCCGTCGAGCGCCCGTACGTCGCCGAGACCACGGCGCTGGGCGCGGCCTACGCGGCCGGCCTCGCGGTCGGCTTCTGGAGCGACCTCGACACGCTGCGCGCCAACTGGCACCGCGCCGCCGAGTGGACCCCCCGCATGGACGAGGCCACCCGCGAGCGCGAGTACAAGAAGTGGCTCAAGGCCGTGGAGCGCACCATGGGCTGGGTCGAGGAGGACGAGCAGAGCTGACGGATCAGCCGGCCGGGGCAGCGCCGCCCCGGCCGGCCTTCGTGACGTTCCGGCCCGCCGCACCGGGCCGGCCACGGTCTCCCGGCGGAGACCGCACCGCACACCCGAGAGGAGACACGGCAGCCCGACCAGGCCGCCGTACACACACCATGGCAACCATTCCGACTCTGGGCGCCGGCTTCACCACCGGCCGCACCGCCTCCCGCGCCGAGACCCGCGAGCTGCTCGGCAAGGCCACCTACGACCTGCTGGTGATCGGCGGCGGCATCCTCGGCACCGCAACCGCCTGGACGGCGGCGCAGGCGGGTCTCAAGGTCGCCATGGTCGACGCGGGCGACTTCGCCGGGGCCACCTCCAGCGCCTCCTCCAAGCTCGTCCACGGCGGCCTGCGCTACCTGCAGACCGGCGCGGTCAAGCTGGTCGCCGAGAACCACAAGGAGCGCCGCGCGCTCGCCACCGACGTCGCCCCGCACCTGGTCAACCCGCTGACCTTCTTCGTGCCGGTCTACAAGGGCGGCCCGCACAGCGCGCCCAAGCTCGGCGCCGGCGTCTTCCTCTACTCGGCGCTCTCCGCCTTCCGCGACGGCATGGGCCGGGTCTCCACCGCCGCGCACGCCGCCCAGCAGGTGCCGGCGCTGCGCACCGAGGGCCTGCGCTCGGTCGCCGTCTACGGCGACCACCAGATGAACGACTCCCGGGTCGCCGTGATGACCGTCCGCGCCGCCGTCGAGTCCGGCGCCGTGGTGCTCAACCACGCCGAGGTCACCGGCCTGCGCTTCACCGGCGGCCGGGTCTCCGGCGCCGAGCTGCGCGACCGCCTGGACGGCACCGAGTTCGGCGTCTCCGCCCGCCTGGTGCTCAACGCCACCGGCCCGTGGGTCGACCACCTGCGGAAGATGGAGGACGCGGGCGCCGCCCCGTCCATCCGCCTCTCCAAGGGCGCGCACGTCGTCGTCAAGCGCCGCACCCCGTGGCGCGCCGCGCTGACCATCCCGATCGACAAGTACCGCGTGTCCTTCGCGATCCCGTGGGAGGACCACGTCCTGCTCGGCACCACGGACGAGGAGTACACCGGCGACCCGCTGGACGTCCGCGCCACCGAGGCCGACATCGACCAGATCATGGACGAGGCCGGCCACGCCATCCGCGACGAGCACCTCGACCGCGACCTCATCACCTACGCCTTCGCCGGCCTGCGGGTGCTGCCCGGCGGCCCCGGCGACACCGCCGCCGCCAAGCGCGAGACCGTCGTCACCGAGGGCCGCGGCGGCATGCTGTCGGTCGCCGGCGGCAAGTGGACCACCTACCGGCACATCGGCCGCGCCGTGCTGGAGAAGCTCAAGCACGTGCCCGGCACCGGCCTCGCCGAGGACATGTCGCCCTTCCCGGCGACCGTGCCGCTGCCCGGCGTCGGCGCGCCGAACGCCGTCGCGCACCGCCTGCTGGTCGACCGCGAGCCCGGCTCGCGCATGGAGCCGCTGGTCGCCAAGCACCTGGCCAGCCACTACGGCACGCTCTCCTTCGACATCGCCCACCTGATCGCGGAGAACCCTGACCTCGGCGCCCCGATCCACCCGGACGGCCCGGACGTCTGGGCGCAGGTCGCGTACGCCGCCGACAACGAGTGGGCGTACACCGTCGACGACGTGCTGCGGCGCCGCACCACCATGACGGTGCGCGGCCTGGACACGCCGGACGTGCGGAAGCAGGTCGAGGCCTTCCTCGCGAAGC
>NZ_JBFAXX010000071.1:0-22302 GCF_040680995.1 Kitasatospora sp. NPDC051914 | reverse complement strand
GCGTGGAAAGAAGTAACCAGCACAGCCTCGCGAAGCGTGGAAAGAAGTAACCAGCACAGCCTCGCGAAGCGTGGAAAGAAGTAACCAGCACAGCCTCGCGAAGCGTGGAAAGAAGTAACCAGCACAGCCCCGCGAAAAGCGTTCGCCCCCTTCACCGCCCGGCGCCTAGCGTCGGTGCGGGGAAGGGGGCGATGTGCATGGTGCGCAGGACGCCGCAGGAGAAGAAGCGGCTGAGCTACCTGAAGGACCGGCGGAACGCCTACGGCGAGAACGACAAGAGCTCGCGGACGAGCATCCGTCTCCGCAAGCGGGCGGTGAACAGTGCCAACCGCCGGCTGCAGCGGACGGTGCTGGCGACGCTGAACGGCCGCCCGGTCGGGGACCGGGCGGCCGAGGTGGCGGAGCGGGCGGCCGGGCGGCGGCCGAAGCGGTGGCGCAAGGTGCCGGACGCGCCGCTCGGGGAGCTGCTGGCACGGCGGGCCGAACGGGCCCGCTGACCGCCCCGGTGTGTTCGGCGGCGAGCGCTAGACGATCAGGCTGAGCGGGAGGATCAGGGCGATCGCCACGACGGAGATGATCGTCTCCATGACCGACCAGGACTTCAGGGTCTGACCGACGCTCATCCCGAAGTACTCCTTGACCAGCCAGAAGCCGGCGTCGTTGACGTGGGAGAAGAAGAGCGAGCCGGCGCCGATCGCGAGGACCAGCAGGGCGGAGTGGCTGCTCGACATGCCGGCGGCCAGCGGGGCGACGATGCCGGCGGCGGTGATGGTCGCGACCGTGGCGGAGCCGGTGGCCAGGCGGATCAGGACGGCGATCAGCCAGCCGAGCAGCAGGGCGGAAACGTGCCAGTCGGTGGCCCAGTCGCTGACGGCCTGGCCTACGCCGACGTCGATCAGGGTCTGCTTGAAGCCGCCGCCGGCGCCGACGATGAAGACGATGCCGGCGATCGGGCCGAGCGAGCCGGCGACGGTGTCGGAGATCCGCTGCTTGTCGAAGCCGGCCGCGCGGCCGAGGGTGACCATGCCGAGCAGGGTCGCGGCGAGCAGGGCGATCAGCGGCGAGCCGATGAAGTCGAAGACCCGCTGGATGCCGGCCTTCGGGTCGTCGACCACCACGTCGACCAGTGCCTTGCCGAGCATCAGCACGACCGGCAGCAGGATGGTGGCGAGCACGGCGCCGAACCGCGGGGCGTGCTCGGGGCGGACGGCCGTGGGCAGCGCCGTACGGGTGGCGGTGGCCGTTCCGGAGCCGGTGCCTGCCGGGGTGGTCCCGCCGTGCGGGGTGCCGTCCCCGTCGGCGGCGGGCTTGTCGGCGGCGGAGCCGGGGGCGGTGTCGGAGCCCGGTGCGGCGGGCACCGCGAGCGGGCCGACCCAGCGCTGGGCGATCCGGCCGAAGAGCGGGCCGGCGACGATCAGCGTGGGGACGGCGATCAGCAGGCCGAAGGCGAGGGTGACGCCGAGGTCGGCCTTGAGCGCGTCCACGGCGACCAGCGGGCCGGGGTGCGGGGGCACCAGGCCGTGCAGGACGGAGAGGCCGGCGAGGGCGGGGATGCCGATCCGCATCAGCGGGACGTTGCCGCGGCGGGCGACCAGCAGCACGATCGGGATGAGCAGGACGACGCCGACCTCGAAGAAGAGCGGCAGGCCCAGCACGGCCGCGATCAGGGCCATCGCCCAGGGCAGCCCGCGCCTGCCCGCGCGGGCCAGCACGGTGTCGGCGATGGTGTTGGCGCCGCCCGAGTCGGCGAGCAGCTTGCCGAGCATCGCGCCGAGGCCGATGAGCAGGCCGACGCCGGCGACGGTGCTGCCGAACCCGGTGGCGAAGCTGGTGAGCAGTTTGTCGAAGGGGGCGGCGGCGACGGCCGCGAGCAGGCCGGAGCCGAGCAGGAGCGCCAGGAAGGGGTGCAGCTTCAGCTTGGTGATCAGCAGCACGATGGCGCCGATGCTGAGCAGCACCGCGATGAGCAGTCTGCCGTTGCTGTCGGTGTGCGGCAGGGCCGGTGCGGCGGCCGCGAGCAGGGAGGTGGGGGTCACGCGAGGTCTCCGTTGACATGGCCCAGCAGGGCTGCGGCCGACTCGACGAGGGTAGCTGGGGCGGGGCCGACGTCCAGTACGGCGCCGTGCTCGTCGGGCTGGAGCGGTTCGAGCGCGGCGTACTGGGAGTCGAGGAGCGACGTCGGCATGAAGTGGTCGACGCGGTGGGCGAGCCGGTCCTGGATCAGGTGGTGGCCGCCGCTGAGGTGCAGGAAGAAGGCGTCCGGGCAGTGCTCGCGGAGGATGTCGCGGTACTGCCGCTTGAGGGCCGAGCAGGTGACGACGCCGCCGGTGCCTGCGGCGGCGCGCCCGCCGAGCCAGTCGCCGAGGGCGTGCAGCCACGGTTCGCGGTCCTGGTCGTCGAGCGGGATGCCGGCGCTCATCTTGGCGATGTTGGCTTCCGGGTGGAAGTCGTCCGCCTCGGCGTACGGCAGGCCGAGCCGCTCGGCGAGCTGCCGCGCGACCGTGGTCTTGCCGACTCCGGAGACGCCCATGACCACGACGGCGGGCGGCTGGGTCTCGACGCTGAGAGCCATGGGGTGGTGCTCCTCTTCTGCCTGTTCCGCGCTCACCTTGACGCAAAGGTATGACTTATTCAACCGCCCGCAACAAAATCGTCATACTTTTACTTCCCGATAGTCTGGGCCGATGGAGATCCAGGGCCTGCCCGGCCAGCTGCTCGCCGAACTCGGCCCGGCCATCGCCTCCGGCGAGATCCCCGCGGGCGCGGTGCTGCGCACCGAGGAACTCGAGCAGCGCTTCCGGGTCTCCCGCACCGTGGTGCGCGAGGCCGTCCGGGTCCTGGAGTCGATGCGCATGGTCGCGCCGCGGCGCCGGGTGGGGATCACCGTCCGGCCCAAGGCCGAGTGGGACGTCTTCGACCCGCTGGTGATCCGCTGGCGGCTGGCCGGCGCCGACCGGGCCGCCCAGCTGCGCTCGCTGGGCTCGCTGCGGGTCGCGGTGGAGCCCGCGGCGGCGGCGCTCGCGGCCGTCCACGCCAGCGACGACGACCGCCGCGAGCTGAGCGCGCTGGCGGTGGAGTTGACCGTCACCGCGCGCGCCGCCGACCTGGAGACCTTCCTCGAGCACGACATCGCCTTCCATGCGATCGTGCTGCGCGCCTCCGGCAACGAGATGTTCGCGCACCTGAAGGACACGGTCGGCGCCGTGCTGACCGGCCGCACCGAGCACCGTCTGATGCCGCACCAGCCCCGGCCGTACGCGGTGCAGTTGCACCGGGAGGTCGCGGAGGCGATCTGTGCGGGCGACGCGGAACTCGCCGAACGGGCGATGCGCACCATCGTGGCGGGGGCGCTGGAGGAACTCAACGCAACGCTGGACTGACGGTCCGCCACCACAGGAGGGCCGGATTCCGGGGTGAATCGGGGATTTCCGGGCATGGGCGGGCGGGCGTGGGGCAGGGTGGTGGGTGTCGGGCGGGGTGCGCCGGAGCACACCCGCCGCGCTCCGTACGTCCGCCGCGCCGGGGAGGCTCGCCGATGTCCGCCGTTCGCCGCCGTCTGCCCGAGGAGGTGCGCGCCTCCACGGTGCGGGCCCTGTTCAGCCTGTCGCTGACGCTGGTGGCGCTGATCGTGGCGACCCTGGCCTCGTACGCGGGCAGCGGGCTGCTGGTGCCGGCGCTGATGGTGATGGGGCTGGGGGTGTTCGGCACGGCGTGGAGCCTGCTGGAGATCCTGATCTCGCGTCAGATCGCGGCGCAGCGCCGGCGCGGGCCGAATTCGGCCTCGCCGCTCGCGGGCAGCCGGGAACCACGACGGCGCCCGGCGGGTCGCCGGGCGCCGCTGGAGAGCAGCCGGGTGTGGCGGTGACGGCCGGTCAGCCGCGCGAGCCCACCGCGTAGCCGTACTGGCGGGGCCAGGTGCGCTCGGCACCGAGCTCGCGGGCGGCGTGCAGCGGCCAGTACGGGTCGCGCAGCAGTTCGCGGCCGAGCATCACCGCGTCCGCGCGGCCGGAGGCGACGATCTCCTCGGCCTGGGCGGGCTCGGTGATCTGGCCGACGGCGCTGACCGGGATGCCCGCCTCGGTGCGGATCTTCTCGGCGAACGGCACCTGGTAGCCGGGGCCGACGGTGACCGCGGCGTGCTTGGCGATGCCGCCGCTGGAGACGTCGATCAGGTCGATGCCGATCGCCTCCAGCTCCTTGGCGAGCAGCACCGACTCGTCCGGCGCCCAGCTCGGCTCGCCGTCCAGCCAGTCGGTGGCGGAGACGCGGAAGAACACCGGCAGGTCCTCCGGCCAGACCGCGCGGACGGCCGCGGCGACCTCCAGCGCGAAGCGGGCGCGGCCGGCGAAGTCGCCGCCGTAGCCGTCGGTGCGGTGGTTGGAGTGCGGCGAGAGGAAGGAGTGGACGAGGTAGCCGTGGGCGCCGTGGATCTCGGCGACCCGGAAGCCCGCCTCGCGGGCGCGGACCGCGGCTGCGGCGAAGTCCTGCACCAGCTCGGCGATCTGCTCGGCGGTCAGCTCGTGCGGCACCGGGTGGCCCTCGAAGGCGGCCGGGGAGGCGCCGACCGGCTGCCAGCCGCCGTCGGCCGGCGCGACCGGGAGGGAGCCCTCGTTCGGGCGGCCGGTGGAGGCCTTGCGGCCGGCGTGTGCGAGCTGGATCGCCGGCACCGAGCCGTGCGCGGAGATCGCCGCGGCGATCCGGGCGAGGCCTTCCTGCTGGCGGTCGTTCCACAGGCCGAGGTCGTACGGGGAGATCCGGCCGTCCGCCCGGACGCCGGTGGCCTCCACCATCACCAGGCCGGCGCCGCCCGCGGCGCGGGAGCCCAGGTGGACGAGGTGGAAGTCGGTGGCGACACCCTGCTCGGGGCCGTCCGGCGCCGCCGAGTACATGCACATCGGCGAGAGCCACACCCGGTTGGGGATGGTCAGCGAGCGGAGGGTGATCGGCTCGAACAGGGCGCTCACGGCAGCTCCTTCGGCGGTGGCCGGCGGGTAGGCGGTTCTGCGGTCGGCCGGATGGCCTGCTCAGTACGATAACTCTCGTACTACGAGAACTGTCAAACTACGACGATCCTCGTACTATGGGGGGGTGACCGAGACCAGCCCCGACACGACCCCCCGGGCCGACGCCTTCCCGGAGCCCGCCGTGGACGAGATCCACCTGGAGGCCGTGCTGCACGCACTCGCGGACCCCGTCCGGCTGCGGATCGTGTCCTCGCTGGCCGAGTGCGCGGGCGAGGTCAACTGCCTGGCCTTCGACGTACCGGTGGCCAAGTCCACGCTCACCCACCACTTCCGGGTGCTGCGGGAGGCCGGCGTGATCCGGCAGGTGCGCCGCGGCACCTCGAAGATGAACACCCTGCGCGGCGAGGACCTGGCCGCCCGCTTCCCCGGTCTGCTCGACAGCGTGGTCGCCGGCTACCGCGACTGCCACCGCCCCGGCGGCGCGGGCGCCTGAAACCGCCGCGCGGCGCGCGGCGCGCCGGCGGTCAGACCGTGGGCATGCGGTCGTTGCCCCGCAGCTCGGCCAGCAGCACGCCCTGGTCGGCGATCATCTCGGTGAGGATCCGGCGGGCGGCGCGCAGCAGATCGGCGACGTCCGGCGTGCTCATCTCGTAGACCACGGTGTTGCCCTCACGGGTCGCCGTCACCAGGTTGGTGCGGCGCAGCACGGCCAACTGCTGGGACAGGTTCGACGGCTCGATGTCCATCTCGGCGAGCAGCTCGCGGACCGGACGCGGGCCGTCCTGGAGGAGTTCGAGGACGCGGATGCGGGCCGGGTGGCCGAGGGTACGGAAGAACTCCGCCTTGGCCTGGTAGAGCGGGACCGGCATGCTCAGTCGTCCTCGTCTTCCTCTTCGTCCGGCGTGTGCGGCAGCTCGACTCCGTGCCGCGCGGCGATCCGCAGCAGACTCGCGATCCGCCCCCGGTAGGCCTGGACGCCGTCGTCGTCGCCCGCCTCCCTGGCGGTGGCGAGGTCGCTGCGGGCCTGGATCAGCTGCGCCCCGAGCTCCTCGCGGAACAGGTCCGTCACGGCTGACCTCCGTTGCCGGCAGCGGCGCCGGCCCACCACCCGGGACATGCCCGGGGGGTCCAGCATCCAAGACTGGGAAGACTTCTTCAAGTTTCCGACCGAGTAGGACACCTCGCCCACCGGAGGGTGTATCGGAGGCCCGGGGCGCGTCTTCGAGGGCACGGGTGCCGCACGAGGAGCGCACCCGTGACCTTCGAGGACACGCCCCGGGGGCGCGGCCCGGTCAGCCGCGGAAGCGGTGGGCGCGGCGGCCGCGGACGCCGGGGGTGCAGGCGAAGATCCCGCCGGCGAGCGGCTGCTCGGCGAGCTGGGCGGGGGTGAGGTTCTCGGTGGCGGTGGTGATGTACAGGGTGTCCAGGCCGGGGCCGCCGAAGGCGCAGCTGGTGGTCACGGTGGCGGGAACGCGGACCACGGTGTCCGGGGTGCCGTCCGGCAGGTAGCGGCAAACGGTGCCGGCGAAGGCCACCGCGACCCACACGCCGCCCTCGGCGTCGACCGCGAGGCCGTCCGGCACACCGCCCTCGGGCGCGGCGAACGGGCGGGGCTCGAGCAGGCGGCCCTCGTGGTAACGGTAGGCGCGGACCTCGCGGGTGGGGCTGTCGGCGTAGTAGGCGGTCCTGCCGTCCGGCGACCAGTCGAGGCCGTTGGAGATGGTGACCTCCGGCAGGGCGGTGTGCACGGTGTGGTCCGGGTCCAGGCGGTGCAGGGTGCCGCGGCCCGGCTCGTGGGAGTAGGCCATGGTGCCGGCCAGCAGGCGGCCCTCGGCGTCGCAGACGGCGTCGTTCATCCGCAGCTCGCCGCCCTCGGAGTCGAGGTCGGCGATCCGGGTCGTCCGGCCGTCCTCGAGTATCGCGAAGCCGTCGGCGACCGCCAGGACGAGCCCGCCGGCCTCCCGCAGGGCCACCGCGCCGACCGGCAGGCCCGCCTCGAACAGGGTGCGTTCCCCGGTCGCCGGGTCCCAGCTGTGCACGTGGCCGGCCAGGATGTCGACCCAGCGCAGGACTTGGTGGCGGTCGTCCCAGAGCGGGCTCTCGTTGAGGTGGGCGCGGTCGCGGACGACCGGCTCGGCGTGCAGGGTGCGGGGCATGGGGGCTCCTGGTCGGGCGGAGGCGGGGTGGCCGGTGGGGGACGGCCCGGTGTCAGGAGAGAACGATGCGGTGATGAGTGGTCAGCCTGCGCCGATCGTCCAGGATGTGGAAGGCGACCATCGGCGGGTGGTCGAAGACGATGCCCTCGCCGCCCTCGAAGGGAAGGGTGACGGTGGAGACCACGCCGGGCGCCACCGCCAGCGGCAGGCCGGCGAAGCGGGTGGCCGCCGGAGTGTGGGCGTGGCCGCAGAGCACGGCGACGACCTGGGGGTGGCAGCGCAGCACGGCGGCCAGGCGCGGGGTGTCCTGCAGCCGGATGGCGTCGACCAGCGGGGCGTGCAGCTCCACCGGCGGGTGGTGGAAGGCCACCACGGCGGGCACGTCCCGGCGGACGTGGCTGAGGGTGGTGTCCAGCCAGGCCAGGGTCTCCTCGTCGAGCCGGCCCTCGTCGCGGCCGGGGATGCTCGAGTCGCACATCAGGACGGTGAGGCCGGGGAGTTCGTGCAGCCGGTTGACCGGGCCGGGGGCGGGCTCCTCGCCGAGCAGCCCCGATCGGTAGGCCTCCCTGACGTCGTGGTTGCCCGGGCAGGTCAGCACCTCCCAGCGGTCGGAGGCGAGGATGCGGGCGGCCGCCGCGTACTCCTCGGGCGCACCGTGGTCGGCGATGTCGCCGGTGACCAGGACGGCGTCGATCGGCCCTGGCAGGCCTTCCAGATAGGCCATCACCTGCCGGGCCCGCGCCTCGGCGCGCTCGCCGCCGTCCGGCCCGTCCGGGCCGGGGCGGACCTGGCCGAGGTGGATGTCACTGAGGTGGGCGATCACCGGCATGCGTTGTCTCCAAGGGAGTTGCGGCGGGCGGGAGTTGTCGATCGGTCGGGGAGTCAGGGCCTCGTACTGCCTGCCGGGAGCAGGTCCCGCAGGCGGCCCAGGCCGATCAGGACGTCCCGGCGGTTCTTGGCGCTCTTGATCCACACCGGGAGGCGGCTCGTCAGGGTGGCGTTGCCGTGGCTCGGCGGACGCGGCACCGCGGCGACGTACTCCTCGACGGCGTCCAGGTGGTCGGCGTCCAGCGCCCACAGGACGTGGCCGCGGACGCCCGTGCAGAGCCACAGCGACAGGCCGGAGACCGGATCGGTGCCCTGGTTGCGGCGCCACGAGGGGCGGACGGCGACCGGGTGGCGGGAGGCCGTCCCGCAACCGCAGCGCAGCTCCCGGTCGCGTACGGTGCCGGGCCACGCAGCGTGCTCGGCGGCGTACCGCAACGCACGGCCGCAGGTGGGGCAGCGCCCGGAGGCCGTGGCCAGGACCGGGCCGGCGAAGGAGCGGCCGGCCTCGCGGACCAGTCCGCAGGCGGTGCACACCACGCGGTGGCCGGTGCGCCGCGCGCAGGCGTCGCAGCGCGGGCAGCGGACCAGGGCGGTGTGCAGGGACAGCCGGCGGTCCGTCCGCTCCGGCCGGTACGGCTCCATGCGACGGCCTCCCCCTGGTCGTGGCGGCCGGGCTCCGCGGTGGGTGCCCGGGCCGGTCCTCGGCGACGAGCCTACGGCCTGTCGTCGGACTCCGGGGGCGGCCGGTCGGACGGCGGCCGGTCGGTCGGCGGTCGGGGTCAGCCGGTGGGGGCCTCCGCGGGGCGCTTGAACATGCGGGTGGCGGTGATCTCGCCGTGGACGGTCGGGCCGTCCGGGTCCTGGGGGGCGGGCAGGCCGGGGCGCAGGTGCTCCTCCACCGAGATGTACTTGAGGCCGGCCCGCAGGTCGGCGTCGTTGCGCAGGCGGATGACCAGCGGGAACTCGGCGAGTGCGGTGGTGTCGAACAGGCCGGTGGTGTAGATCAGTTGGACGCCGAGCGCGTCGGCGACGGCCCGCTGCAGCTCCAGCAGGTACGTCGCGTTGGCGCGGCCGATCGGGTTGTCGAGGAAGAGCGTGCCGGCGTGCCGCAGTTGGGACTGGCCGCGGTCGTTGGCGCGCAGTGCGGCCATGGTGCAGTAGAGCGCGATGGCGGCGGTGAGCAGCTGGCCGCCGGAGAAGACGTCCGACATCTGGCCGACGCCGACGCGTTCGGCGCGCAGCACCGCGTCCGGCTTGAGGATCTCGACGCTGACGCCCTTGGGGCCGATCGCCGCCGCGACGCCGCGCAGCAGCAGTGACATGCCGTCGCGGCGCAGGTCGGAGTTCTTCTTGACGGCCGCCCGGGTGGCCTCGTCGATGACCTCGCCGAGGCGCTCGACGAGGACGGCGTGGTCCGGGTCCTCGAAGCGGATGCGCAGGAACTCCTGGCCGGACCACTCCCCCAGCCCCTCCGGGAGGCGGGAGAGCCGCTGGGCGGCGCGCAGGGTGGCGAGCGAGGACTCCACCAGGCCGCGCAGCCGGTCGACGATCGAGCCGCGGTTGCGCTCCAGCTGGGCGAGTTCGTCGGTGAGGACGCGCAGCCGGGGTGCGAAGGCGGCGGCCCATGCGGCGGCGTGCTCGGGCAGTGCGGCGGTGGGCAGTTCGCGGATCTGCTGGCGGGCCGGGGTGCGGACGGCCTCGTAGCGGGCCGCGTTGGCGTGCCGGATGAGGGCGTCGGCGGCGTCGCGGACGGCGAGATCGGCGCCGCTGAGTTCGCCGGCCGCGGTGCGCAGGGTGCGGCGGGTGTCGGTGGCGGCGGCGCGGGCCTCGGCGAGGCCGCCCAGGTACGGCTCGGCGGCGGGCTCGGCCTCGTCGGGGTTGTCGCGCAGGCCGTCGCGGAGCTGGCCCGCGGTCTCGTCGAAGTCGGCGGCGGCGGCCTGCGCGGACTGGAAGGTGCGCAGCAGGTCGGCGTGTTCGGTGCGGGCGGTGTCCAGGCGTTCGCGGCGTTCGGCGAGCAGCAGGGTGGCGGTGCGCAGCAGGGTCTGGGCGTGCTCGGGGTCGGTGGGGACGAGCTCGTCGGGGAGTTCGGTGTGGGCCTCGCCGTCGGCGGGGGCGGAGCGTTCGGCCTCGCCGCGGAGCCGGCCGAGCTGTTCGCTGGCGGTGGCGGAGCGGGCCTCGATGGTGGCGACGAGTTCCTCGGCGCGGGCGGCGGCGGCCTGGCGGGCCGGGCCGTCGGCGCCGTCGGGGCTGGCGAGGAGCTCCTCGGCGCGGGTGCGGACCTTGTTGGTGAGGCGGTCGAGTTCGGTCGCGGCGGCGGCCTCGTCGCCCTCGGCGCGGGCCTGCTCGGCGCGCAGGTCGGCGCCGACGCCGACCTTCTCGTACACCTGGGAGGCGGCGCGGTAGGCCTCGCGGAGGGCGGGCAGCGAGGCGGCGGTGCCGGTGGGCTCGGTGGCGTCCTCGGCGACGGTGGAGAGTTCGGCGCGTTCGGCGCGCAGGGTGCGGGCGGTGCGGCGGGCGTCGTCTGCGGCGCGCTGGGCGGCGCGGCGGTCCTCGTCGCAGGTGCGGGCGCGTTCGGCGCAGGCGGTCTGGCGGCGGTCGCACTCGGCGGCGTCGTCGGCGAGTTCGCGCTGGCGGCGGGTCCAGGTGGCGCGTTCGCGCAGGCGGAAGGCGAGGCCGGCGAGGGCGTCGGCGCGGCGGCGGGCCTGCTGGGCGGCCTCGCGGCGCTCCTCGTGGGCGCCGGCCGCGGCGGCGTGGTCGCCCTCGGCCTCGGCGTGCTCGGCGCGGGCGGCGGCGAGCACGGCGGTGGCGGTCTCGGACTGCTCGGCGGCGGCGCGGGCCGCGTCGGCGAGTTCGGCGAGGGTGCCGGGCGGGCACTGGGCGTGCCAGGAGGCGAGCCGGGCGGCGAGCGCCCGGTCGTGGCCGAGGCGGGCGGCGAGCTCGCGGATGTGCTCCTCGCGGGCGGTGACGCGGGTGCGCAGCCCGCGGCGCTCGTCGTCGGCGGCCCGCTCGTCGTGCATGGCGGGGTTCGGCGGGACCAGGAAGAACGGCGGCTCGGCCTCGATCGGGGCGATCAGGGCGGCGGCGGTGCCGACGGCGACGGTGGAGCGCGGCAGCAGCGCGGCGGCCTGCAGGGCCTCGCGGGCCCGGTCGAGCGAGGAGGGGTCGGTGACGACCACGCCGTCGACCAGCTCGGGCCGGGCGGCGAGGATGGCGTCGTGGTCGGCCGGGTCGACGGACTGGGCGAGGTAGCGCCAGCCGGGCAGGGCCGGGATGCCGTGCTCGCCGAGGTACTCGACGGTGGCCAGCACGTCGGGGCCGGGCGGCAGCAGGCCGCCGTCGCCGAGCGCGGCCAGGATGCGGGAGTCGTCGGCGGCGGCGGTGCGCAGGTCGAACAGGGTCCGCTCGGCGGTGGCGACGGCCCGGTCGAGCTGCTCGCGCAGGTCCTCGGCGCTGCGGTCCAGGACGGCGGGGGTGAGGAAGCCCTCGTCCTCCGCGGCGCCCTCCTGGTAGGGCGTCAGGGAGAGCAGCTCGGCGAGCCGGGGCTCGGCGGCCAGCAGGGCGGCGGTGCGCCGCTCGGCGGCCAGGGCGCGCTCGGCGGCGGTGCGGGCGTCGGTGGCGCGGGCGGCGGCGAGCTCGGCGCGGGCCTCGGCGGCGGCGGACTCGCGGACCCGGGCGGCGGCCTGTTCCGCGGCGGCCCGGACCTGCTCCAGGGCGGCGGTGGCGGCCTTCTCGGCGTCGGAGGCGTACAGGGCGGCGCGGGCCGGGTCAGGGTCTTCGGAAGCGTCGATCCAGCCGGCCTCGACGGCGGCGGCGGTCTCCTGCTCGACCTCGGCGAGGCGCTGGCGCAGGTGCTCGGCCTCGCTGCGGGCCTTCTGCGCGGCGGTGGCGGCGGCGGTCGCCTCGGACTGGGCGGCGGAGCCGTCCTCCTGGAGCTCGCCGGCGCGCAGCTCCTCCTGGTCGGCGCGGGCCTCGGCGGCGAGGGCGGCGGTCTCCAGGGCGCGGGCGAGGGCGCCGGCGGCCTGGGCGCGGGCGGCGAGCGCCGGGGCGGCGTCCAGCTCGGCCTCGCGGATCGCCGCGGAGACGCGGGCGACCCGGTCGGCGGCCGCGCGGTGGCGCAGCACGGCCTCGGCGGCCTGCCAGGCGGAGTGCAGGGTACGGGCGTCGATGAGTTCGCGGCGCAGTGCGGCGGCCTCGCCGGTGGCCGCGGCCAGGCCCAGCGTGGCGTGCCGGTGGGTGAGTTCGGCGGTGATCAGGGAGTGCCGGGTGCGGTCGGCCTCGGCGGCGGTCACGGCGCTCGCGGCGGCGGCGACCTCGACGGCGAGGTCCTGGGCGCGGTCGCGTTCGGCGGCGGCGCGGGAGGTGAGGGCGTGTGCGAGGCGGCGGGTGCGGCGCTCGGCCGCGCGGTGGGTCTCGCGGACGGTCTCCCGGGCGGCGGTGGCGTCGACGATCCGCTGCAGGAGGTCCAGCGAGCCTGCGGTGAAGTCGCGTTCGGCGGTGAGCTCGGCGCGGCGGCCGAGCTTGGCGGCGAAGCCGTGGACGAGGTCGGCGAGGCCGTCGGTGTCGCGGGTGTCGGTGACGGCGCGCAGCAGCAGGTCGGTGAAGTCGGCGTCGTGCTTCACCGCGAACAGGCCGGCGGCCTCGCCCTCGTCCGCGTTCATCTCGCGCTGGTAGCGGAAGAGTTCGGGGTCGAGGCCGAGGTCGCCGAGGTGCTCGTTCCAGCGGTCGTGGATCTCCTCGAAGGTGAGGTCCAGGTAGGGGTAGGCCTTGCCGGCCTCGGTCATGGCGTCCCGGAAGCCCTTCATGGTGCGGCGGCGGCCGCGGACCTTCTGGTCACCGGCGAGGCTGACCCGCTCGGCGACCGGCAGGGCGTCCAGGGTCAGGCCCGGTCCGGGACGGAAGGAGTACCAGAGCTCGGCGAACTTCCGCGGGTCGGAGGAGACCTGGCGGCCGCGCCACTCGCTGACCTTGCCGACGACGATCAGCTCGCCGGTCACCGTGTGCTGCCACTCCAGGGCGACGTGCCCGCAGTCGTCGGCCAGCAGGAACTTGCGGAGCACGCCGGAGCTGGCGCCGCCCAGGGTGTTGCGGTGGCCGGGCAGCATCACCGAGAAGATCAGCTTGAGCAGCACCGACTTGCCGCCGCCGTTCTCCAGGAACAGCACACCGGCCGGGGCCGGGCGGCGCCGCGGGCCCTCCGGCTCCTCGCCGAACAGGCCGATCTGCTGCGGGGCCGGCTCCGCCACCGGCTCGCCGACGCCGCGCAGGTCGAGGACCGTGTCGGCATAGCGGGCGCCGGCCGGTCCGATCGAGTACAGGCGGACCCGGTTGAGCTCGTACATGGTGCTGCGGTTCTCCAGAGTGGGTGCCGGTCGGTGGCGACGGGCGCGGAGTGTCGGGGCGGAGTGCGGTGAGTCGGGGCCGGCGGGCCGGGGGGTCAGAGGGAGTGGAACGGCAGGCCGGCATCGGCGACCAGCTCGTCGGAGTGGTCTGCGGGCAGCAGGGTGGCCGTGCCGTCCGTCACCGGGACGACGCCCAGCTCGGTGAGCTCGGCCATCGCCGCCGAACCGGCCAGGTCACGGACCTGGAGCTGGTAGCGGGCCGTCGTCCGGAAGGTGCCGCCCGCGTCGTCCGAGGTCTTCTGCAGGAACCCGGAATCGACCAGGAACAGCACCGCCTTGGAGACGATGCCCGTGGTCGAACCGGCCAGCCGGCGGGCGTCCTTGGTCGCGCCGGTGGACGAGCGGCGCGCCCACACCCGCCAGGCCGCCTCCAGGCCGGGAGCGTCCGAGGCCGGGTCGGTGACCTCGCCCTCCGCCTCCGCCCGCTCCTCGAGGCGGCGGCAGGCCTGCCGGACGAAGGTGTCCACGCCGTTCACGGTGACCCGGCCGAGGTAGCCGTCGTCGGCCAGGTCCTCCGGGCGGGGGAAGGCCAGGGCGGCCACCGCGAGATGCGCGAGGCCGTGCAGGAAACGGTCGGTCGACTCGGAGGCCGCCCGACGCGAGTAGTCGCCCATCCGGACGGCGAAGACGGAGTCCTCCCCCGCCGCCACCGCCATGCCCGCCCGCGGCGACACCTCCAGGACGACCAGGCCCATGCCGGTCGCCACGGCGTCCGCGAGACGCGCGAACGGCGGGTCCTCGCGGTAGCGGCGGACGAGTTCGGCGTACTCCGCGTCGCGGGCCGGGAGGAGCTTCGCCTGCAGGCCGAAGGAGACCAGACGGGCGGCGTCGGCGACGTCGGCCGGAGTGAGGGGGGCTGCCGTCGGCTCCGGCTCGGGGGCCCAGGCCACCGCATCGTGGTGGATCGTCACGAACGAGACTCCTTGCAGGAACGGTGCACCTCGAGGGGCGCGTGGGGGCACCTCCCAGCCGCCAGGCTGGGGGAGAACTGCGCGATTGCGGGGCGGGCCACCGGGTGGGAGCGGGCGGCCGCGGGGAGGCCGGGTGCGGGTCCGGGGTCTTCCGGGGCGCGCAGTTCCCCGCGCCCCTTGAGGTGCGCCCCGTGCGTGGGCTGCGCCATCAGCCGGCCTCCTTGCGGGCGGCGGCCATGCCGGCGGCGTCGAGGAGGGCGCTGCCGACGATGAGGTCGGCGCCGCCGAATTCGGGGTCGTCGAGGCGGGTGCCGTCGTCGACGGCGAAGAGGAGGCGTTCCTCGCCCTGGCGGTAGGCGGTGCCGACCGGCGGGCTGGCGGCGTGGACGGCGAGCAGGGCGACCAGGTAGGGCAGGTCCGGATCCTGGCGGCGGGCTTCGGCGAGCAGGCCGGAGAGCCGTCGGGGGGCGTCCGCGGGGAGGTCGAGGAGTTCGAGGGCGGCTTCGAGCTGGGCCTCGCTGAACCGGCTGTCGTCGGGCGTGGCGACGAGGTCGGGCTCGGGGAGTTCGGCGCCGAGGTGCTCTCGTTCGACGGGCGGGGTGAGCAGCAGGTCGACGAGGTCGGCGACGCGGACGGAGACGGGTGTCCGCAGGCCGGTGCCGCGGGCGAAGAAGGCGTCGGTGGGCCGGACGGCCTGCTCCAGGGGGAGTTCGAGGAGCGGGGCGAGGAGGTGCCCGTAGAGGTCTATGCCGCTGCGGGCGCTGGGGGCGGCGAAGGCCTGGCGGTCCTGTTCGGCGCGGAAGAGCGGGCCGGCCTCCAGCAGGCGGGTCTGCAGCTGGGTGTGGCGGCGGATGCAGTCCTTGACGATGTCGACGAGTTCGGCGGCGCGGCGCTTGTGCTCGGGGTCGGTGCTCTCGTCGCGGGCCTTGCGGATGTTGGTGAGGATCGCGTTCTCGTGCCGGTACCGGTCGGCGATGTGGTCGAGCGCCTCGTCGATGAGGTCGGGGACGGTCTCCATCCAGTCGACGGCGCGGACGTTGCGGCGGGTGGCCTCGAGGGCGCGGCGCAGCGTCTCGGCGTACTGGACGGTGCGGTAGCGGGCCTGCTCGGCGGCGAGCTGGGCGTCGGCGAGCCGGCCGCGGCGGATCAGCACCTCGAGCTTGACCTCGGCGGCGATCTGGGCGGAGGTGACGTCGGTGTCGAGGGCGCCGACGAGGACGTTGACGGCCTCGTCGGTGGTGCGCAGGTAGACGCCGCCGTCGGGGCCCGGCACCTCCTCGATGAGCTTGAAGTCGTAGTCGCGGCGGACGTAGTCGCCGTCGGCGCCGAAGGTGCCGTAGACGGCGCGGAAGCCGCGGTCGACGCTGCCGACGTTGATCAGCGACTCGAGGACCCAGCGGCCGACCCGCTCGTGCTCGGCGGTGGCGCGGGCCGGGTTCTGCGCGGCGATCCGCGGCTGGAGGCGGCCCAGCACTATGTCGCGGTCGGCGCCGGTGTCGAAGTCCATGTTGAGCGTGACCAGGTCGATCACGGCGAGGCCGAGCTCGGCCATCGTGTACGAGCCGTACTCGCCGGCCAGGTTGACCTTGCGCGCGTCGAGGTCGTGCAGGGGCGCGGTGCAGGCCAGCGCCTTGAGCCGGCGGGCGAGCCCCTCGTCGGCGGCCGGGCCGGGTGCGGGCCGGGCGGCTGCGGCGGGCTGCCGGAGCTCGTACGCGGCGGGCTGGTCTGCGATGGCGGTCACGGGGGACAAGGTTAGAGGTTCGCACCGACAACATCCGAAACGAGCCTGGTTGCCCCGGTTTCCGGCCGCCCGCAGGCCCTGTTGAACATGTTCAGTTCCTATCTTGAACGCGTTCAATTCCAGGGTCTAGAGTGCCGTCATGACCAAGGACACCGATCCCGCGGTGGCCCGGGCCGCCGCTCTGCGGCGCGTCCGCGCCTGGCTGTGGATCTTCATCGTCTGCCTCGTCCTGAGCGGCCTGACGGCCTTCCCCCTGGAGACCGAGACCCGCTGGCTCGCCGACGCGGTGACCGGCAGCGGCCTCGGCGAGCACTGGCCGGGACTGGCCGAGCAAGCGGTCCGGGTGCGCGACGGCATCGCCGAGACCGGCGACCGCTACCCGTTCCTCGCCTACGGCACCGACTGGCTGGCCTTCGCCCACCTGGTGATCGCCGCGGCGTTCTGGGGCCCGCTCCGCGACCCGGTGCGCAACGTCTGGGTGATCCGCTGGGCCCTGCTGGCCTGCGCCGGCATCCTGCCGCTGGCACTGATCTGCGGACCGCTCCGCGGCATCCCGCTGTACTGGAGATTCGTCGACATGTCGTTCGGCGTGGTCGGGGCCGTGCCGCTGCTGATCGTGCTGAAGGAGATCCGCCGCCTCGAGTGGGCGCAGGCCGTCACCGCCCCGAACGGCTTCGCCGCTGCAGCCCCGGCGGCCGTCCGGTGACCGCCGTCGACACGGCCGTCAACACGGCGACCGGGGCACCGGTCGGCCTCGACCGCCTGGATTTCGCGCGCTGGGTGGCGCACTTCACCGCCGAGGCGGCCCGGCGCACGGAGCTGGGCGACCCGGACTTCGCCCGCGGGGCCCGCGCCTCGGCCCAGCTCCTGCGCAGCCTGCAGAAGTTCCAGGTCGGCGAGGACGGCGACGGCACCGACCTGATCGGCAAGGCCGACGCGGCGGGGGACGCCGACTACGCCGCCGCGGTGCGGCTGTTCGTCGCCGAGGAGCAGAACCACGCCCGACTGCTGGCGGAACTGCTGCGCGCCACCGGGACGCCGCTGCTCGGCTCGCACTGGAGCGACGCCCTCTTCGTCCGGCTGCGCCGGCTGTTCGGCCTGCGGCTGGAACTCATGGTGCTGCTGGTGGCCGAGGTGGTCGCCGTGCCGTACTACCGGGCCGTGCGGGACGGGGCCGCGGACGGCCTGGTCGCGGAGGTCGCCGGGCGGATCGCCGCGGACGAGCTACGGCACATCCCCTTCCACTGCCTGCGGCTCCGCCAGTCGCTGGGGCAGCTGCCGGCGCCGCTGCACTCCCCCGCCGTCGCCTTCTGGCGGCTGCTCGCCACCGCCGCGGCCGGGTTCGTGGCGCTGGACCACGGCCCGGCGCTGCGGGTGCTGGGCGTCCGCCGCGGGCGGTTCGTCGCGGAGTCGGCGGCGGTGGCGGCCGGGGCCGCCCGGGCGCTGCGGCCGGTGCGGTGGGCGCGGTGAACACGGGAGCCACCGGCCGGGCGTTCGCGCTCTTCGGTGCCGCCGTGGCCGTGCAGCTCGCACTGGTGCCCGCACTTGCGGTGCGGGTGGCACCCGAGTGGTGGCAGAAGGGCCTGATCTCGCCGGTCTCCGTCCTGTTGTGGTGACTCGCCCTCGGTACGCACCGGCCGTGAACTGCGGGCTCACCCGGCACTGGATACGCCGCGGCCGGTGGCCCGGGACGGTCCGGGACGCGGTTCGGGCGGTGCTGTGGGTGGCGCGCGCCGGCCTCGTCGGGCTGGCGGCCCGGCAAGGGCCGTTCCTGGTGCTGGTGGTCTGCTCGCGCTCGGTTCGCGGTGACTGAGACCGGTGCTTGCGCGAACGGGTGATGACCACTCGGCAAACCCGGCGGCCGCACGACCGACCCGGCACGCGGGCAAACGATCAGGCTCTACGATCACCACCAGGAGCTGGCTGGAAGGCGGGCGGACGCGTGGCCGACGCGGTGATCGATCTCAATGCGGACCTCGGTGAGGGGTTCGGACGCTGGACGCTGACCGACGACGAGGCACTGCTGTCCGTCGTCACCAGCGCCAACGTCGCCTGCGGGTTCCACGCGGGTGATCCCTCCACCATGCGGCGGGTCTGCGCACTGGCCGCGGAGCGCGGGGTGCGGATCGGCGCCCAGGTCTCCTACCGGGACCTCGCCGGGTTCGGACGCCGGGCGATGGACGTGCCGCCGGACGAGCTCGCCGACGAGATCGCCTACCAGATCGGCGCGTTGCAGGTCTTCGCCCGGGCCGCCGGCTCCCGGGTGTCCTACGTGAAGCCGCACGGCGCCCTCTACAACCGGGTGGTGGCGGACGACGAGCAGGCGGAGGCGGTGGTCTCCGGTGTGCTGCGCGCGGGTGCGGTCTGCGACGGGCCGCTGCCGCTGCTCGGCCTGCCGGATTCCAAACTCCTCGCCGTGGCCGAGGGGGTGGGCCTGCCGGTGGTGGCGGAGGCGTTCGCGGACCGCGCCTACACCCGGGCCGGGACGCTGGTGCCGCGGCGCGAACCCGGCGCGGTGGTGCACGACCCCGAGGCGGTGATCACCCGCGCCGTCCGGCTGGCCCGGGACGGCGCGGTGACCGCGGCGGGCGGCGAGTCGGTGGCGGTCAGCGCCCGCTCGCTGTGCGTCCACGGGGACACCCCGGGCGCGGCGCAGCTGGCCTGGCGGGTGCGCGGGGCACTGGCCTCCGCCGGGGTGCGGGTCGAGGCGTTCACCTGATGGGCGGCCGGGCGGGGGGCGCGAGGCCGGTGGTCCGGCCGGTCGGTGAGGACGCACTGCTGGTCACCGCGGGCTCGGCCGGGCAGGTCGCCGCGCTGTACGCCGAACTGCTGGCCCGCCGTGCGCAGTTGCCGGCGGTGACGGAGATCGTGCCCGCCGCGTGCACGGTGCTGCTGGACGGTGTCGCCGACCGCGCCGCGCTGGCCCGGGAACTGGCCGGCTGGACGCTGCCCGAGCACCCGCCGGCCGACGGACCCCTGGTGTCGGTGCCGACCGTGTACGACGGCGCCGACCTGGCCGAGGTCGCCGGGCTGTGGGACGTCTCCCCGGAGGCCGCGGTGCGCATCCACACCGAGCCCGAGTACCGGGTGGCCTTCTGCGGCTTCGCCCCCGGCTTCGGCTACCTCACCGGCCTGCCCGCGCAGTACGCGGTGCCGCGGCGGGCGACCCCGCGCAGTTCGGTGCCGGCCGGTTCGGTGGCGCTGGCCGGGCCGTACACCGGCGTCTATCCGCGCTCCTCCCCCGGCGGCTGGCAGCTGCTCGGGCACACCGCGCTGCGGCTGTTCGACGCGGAGCGCGAGCCGGCGGCGCTGCTCGCGCCCGGCACCCGGGTCCGGTTCACGGCGGTGGCGTCCCGTGGCTGAGCTGCTGGTGGTGCGGCCCGGCCCGCTGACGACCGTCCAGGACCTGGGCCGGCGCGGAGTCGCGCACCTGGGGGTGCCGCGGGCGGGAGCACTGGACGAACCGGCCCTGCGGGCGGCGAACCGGCTGCTCGGCAACCCCTCGGACGCGGCGGCGCTGGAGACCACGCTGGGCGGGGTGGCCGTCCGGGCCTCGGCACCGGCCGTGGTGGCAGTGACCGGTGCGCCCGCCCCCGTCCGGCTGGACGGGCGGCCCGCCGCCTGGGGCGCCGCGGTGCGGGTGCCGGCCGGGGCGCTGCTGGAGGTCGGTCCGGCGACCGCGGGGGTGCGGAGCTACCTGGCGGTGGCCGGCGGGATCGCGGTGCCGCCCGTACTGGGCAGCCGCTCGGCCGACCTGCTGTCCGGGCTCGGCCCCGCCCCGCTGGCGGAGGGCGACCGGCTGCCGGTCGGCACGGCCGCGGCCGGCCCCGGCGCGGAGCTGGTACCGCTGCCCGGTCCTCCGGCGGAGCTGGTGCTGCGGCTGCTGCCGGGGCCGCACGACGACTGGTTCGCCCGGCCGCCGTTCGGGGCCGGCTACCGGGTCGCGGCGGCCTCCAACCGGATCGCCCTGCGCACCGAGGGCCCGCCGCTGCCCCGGACCCGCGCGGGTGAACTCCCCAGCGAAGGCATGCTGCTGGGCGCCGTCCAGGTGCCGCCGGACGGCCTGCCGGTGGTGTTCCTGGCCGACCATCCGACGACCGGCGGCTATCCGGTCGTCGGTGTTGTACCCAGGGCCGACCTCGCCGCCGCGGCACAGGCCCGCCCGGGGACGCCGCTGCGCTTCGTCCCGGCCCGCGGCTGACGGCCGGCCCGGGCTCGGAGGCCCTGTCTACCGGGCCAGGTATCCGCCGTCGACCGGCAGGACCGCACCGGTGACGAAGGAGGCCTCGTCGGAGGCGAGGAAGAGGATGGCGCTGGCGACCTCCTCCGGTTCGCCGAGCCGGCCGAGCGGGTGCAGCGCGACGATCGCCTCCAGGTACTCGGGGCCGCCGGGCTCGTCGGGCAGCTGCCGGACGCGGTCGGTGCGGATGGTGCCGGGGGCGACGGCGTTGACCCGGATGCCCTGGGGTGCGCACTCGACGGCCAGGTGCTTGGTGAGGCCGGTGGCGACGAACTTGGCGGGGCCGTACACGGCCTGGGAGGCCTGGCCGGCGAGACCGGAGATCGAGGAGAGGCAGACGATCGAGCCGCGGCCGGCGGTGGCCATCCGCTCGATCGCGTACTTGCAGGTGAGGAACATGCCGCGGCCGTCGACGGCCATCACCCGGTCCCAGTCCTCGGGGGTGGCCTCGGCGACGGTGCTCAGCGGGATGACGCCGGCGTTGGCGACCAGCACGTCGATCGCACCGTAGGCGCGGACGGCGGCCCCGATCATCGCCCGGGCGTCGGCGGGCTCCGCGACGTCGCCGGTCACCGGCACCGCTTCGGCGCCGTCGGCGGAGAGTTCGGTGCACAGGGCCTCGACGGCCGGGCCGTCGATGTCGGTGAGGACGAGCCGGGCGCCCTCGTCGGCGAACAGCTCCGCGGTCGCGCGGCCGATCCCGCGGGCCGCTCCCGTGATGACCGCGGCCTTGCCGGCCAGCCGTCCGCCCATGCCGATCGCTCCCGTCCGTGGTGCCGTGACCCGGCCAGCATGCCGCAGCCCCGCGGTCGGACCGGGGTTGACATGCCGTCATGTCGCCCGTCCTCGGACCGCACGGTTCTCCGCACCCCGACGGGGCACCCGCGTACGACACCGGATGTTGTCTCTGCAGACAGATCCTGGCCATCTTGAATGCTTATCCTCCAGCTGCGCCGGAGGGGGCGATCATGGCGGCGATGCGCGGCCGGACAGCAGCGGCCCCGGACTCCGGCCCTTCTGCGTCCCGCCCCGCGCGGACGCACGCCATCACGAGGAACAGGACAGCCCCCATGCACACCCACCGACGGACGCCCCCGGGGGGTGCCCGGTGATCGACTGGTTCCACGCGGCCGTGCTCGGCCTCGTCCAGGGGCTCACCGAGTTCCTGCCCGTCTCCTCCAGCGCGCACCTGCGGGTGTTCTCGGCGCTGCTGGGCTGGGACGACCCCGGGGCGGCGTTCACGGCGGTGACCCAGCTGGGCACCGAGTCGGCGGTGCTGATCTACTTCCGCAAGGACATCGCGGCCATCGTCGGCGCCTGGGTGGCGGCCCTGTTCAAGCCGGAGCGGCGCAGCGACCCGAACGCCCGGCTCGGCTGGTTCGTCATCGTCGGCACGCTGCCGATCGGCATCTTCGGCGCGGTCTTCCAGGACACCATCGAGACCTCGCTGCGCGATCTGCGGGTCATCGGCACCACGCTGATCGTGTTCGGCCTGATCCTGGCGGTCGCGGACCGGTCCCGGGCGGTGCGCAATGCCCGCCCCATCAGCGATCTGACGCTGCCCCACGCGGTGGCGTACGGCTTCGCGCAGTCACTGGCGCTGATCCCGGGCGTCTCGCGGTCGGGCGGCACGATCAGTGCCGGTCTGCTGCTCGGCTACAGTCGGGAGGCGGCGGCGCGGTACTCGTTCCTGCTGGCGATCCCGGCGGTGCTGGCCTCCGGCACGCTGGAGCTGTTCAAGATCGGCGAGGGCCCGGCGCCGGCCTGGGGGCCGACCCTGCTGGCCACGGCCATCGCCTTCGTGGTGGGCTACGCGGCGATCGCCTGGTTCCTGAAGTACATCTCGCACAACAGCTTCATGCCGTTCGTGGTGTACCGGGTGGCACTGGGCCTGGTCATCATCGGCCTGGTCACCGCGGGTGTGCTGGCGCCGGACGCGGGCGCCGTCGAGTAGTCGCCCCGGCACCAGAGGGAGGGGCGGGGGGGCCGCGCCGGCGCCGCCGCCCCCCCCCCGTTGGGGGGCCGGTGAGGGGGGGGGGGCCGCGGGCGCCCCCGAGGAAGCC